>DATBNA010000414.1:0-7301 GCA_036554545.1 Hyphomonadaceae bacterium | reverse complement strand
AGGGGCCAGGAAGGCGATCGGATGTCCTTCCTGCACGCAGAACCGGACAGGCGGTGCGGAGCCAAGGCCCCGGGGAGGTCTCCTCCATCGGTGAGTCGAGCCGCGGCTGAAAAGGCTGTGGGCTAACCAGGCAACTCCACGATCTGCCCCCGGGACAAACGGCCGATACGGGGCGCGTGAAGACGCGCAACCAGGCTGGTCGCAAGACCGGCCGCTGGCACGACCCACGGCGCTGACACACGCGCCCCGCTCCCTCATCTGGAGGGAGAGAAACTGAACCATCACGGACGGCGGCCAAGCCGGTCCGAAGAAGAAGGTGCATCCAAAACCCGGCGCCAGCCCCTCATACCCAAGACACCCATTGCCATCGCACATCAACTAATATATTAGTTTCAAATACGCCAAACCCAGAGGAGATAACTCCCATGCTCAGACTGATCGCAGCTTCCTCCCTCGCTGTTGCGCTGGCTGCTCCGGCTTTCGCCGAGACACGCACGTTCGACTTCCGCAACTTCAGGAACATCGACATCTCGGCCGGCTACGAAGTGATCTTCACCCAGTCGAGCCAGCACTCGGTCACCATCGAATCCGACAATTTCGACCGCATCACCGCCAAGCAGACTGGCGACACCATCAAGATCGGGCGGCCCGAGAACACCAACATCCGTGGCCGCGTGCATGACATCGTCCGCATCTCCGCGCCCGACCTCGAACAGGCCAAGCTCAATGCCGGAGTGAAATTCACCGTCGACGGCCTCCAGGTCGACAACCTCGACCTCGACATCAACGCAGGCGTCGAAGCTGACTTCAGGCGCGTCAACGCCCGCAACATCCGCCTCGACGCCAATGCAGGCGTCGAGATCGAGCTCGACGGCGGCTGCGAGACGCTCAGTATCGACGCATCGGCCGGCGTCGACATCGACGCCTCGGGCCTCCGCTGCAAAACGGCTGATGTCGATGCAGGCGTCGGATCATCCGTTCGTGTGCACACGGTCGAGCGCATCGTCGCCGACGCCGGCATGGGCGCGAGCATCCGCGTCGACGGTTCTCCGAAGGAGGTCCAGAAACACGCCGCCCTCGGCGGGAGCGTCTCGGTCGGCCCGTAGCCCACTCTGGCGAGGCCGCTCCACCGCGGCCTTGCCCCGTGAGCCGGCGGCGCGCGTCCCCCATATCCTGACCGCCGGCTCACGGATTCTCGCCTGGCATCGTCTTATTGTTTTTCGATAAGGACTGGATTAGTGTCATGGTCGCCTGAGCCGTGTTCTGGAGGAGAAAAATCAGCCCCGGAGCATCGCTGACGGTCAAAAACGCCAAATAAAACAAGAGAGATACGATGCGCTCATCAACCCTCCTCCTGACTGCCGCCGGCGTTGCCGTCGTGACGGCAGCGCTGGTCGCCCTGCCGGCCTTCGCCGACAGCAAGACCTACAACCTCTCCGGTTTCGACCGGGTCGATGTCTCCGCCGGCATCGAGGTGACCTTCAGCCAGGGTCCCTTCTCGGTGAAAGTGGACGAGCCGGACGGCAATTTCGATCGCCTCATCGTCGAAGTGCGCGGCAACACGCTGAAGATCGGCCGGCGCAACAACTGGCTCGACTGGCGCGGCGCCGACTACACCGCGACAGTAAGCGCGCCGAACCTTGTCGGCCTCGACGCTTCCTCGGGCTCGTCCTTTGAAGGTCTCAACCTCTCGCTGCGAGATCTCAAGGTGGACGTCTCGTCCGGCGCCAATGTCGAGATATCGGGAAGTTGCGCCGGTCTCCGGCTCGACATCTCCTCGGGAGCGCGCTTCGAGGGCGAAGATCTCAAGTGCGAAACGGCTTCCGTCGATGCGTCCTCGGGCGCCAGCGCCGACGCCTTCGCGGCTCGCACTGCTGACGGCAATGCTTCTTCCGGCGCCAATGTGACGTTCTACGGCAAGCCGGCGGAACTGGTGAAAGACACGTCGAGCGGCGGCTCGGTCCGCGCGCGCTAGACGAACAGGGGTCAGACAACATGATCAGGATTTCCTGGATCCTGCCTGCCGCGGCGCTGGCCGCGACCGGCGGATGCGTGGTCGTCTCCACCGAGACGGTTACGAGAAACTACGAGCTAGCGGGCTTCGACAGCGTCTCGGCGCATGCCGGCGTCAACGTGGTGCTGAAACAGGGCCCGTTCGACGTCAGCGCGGAAGGGCCACGGCGCAAGATCGACAATCTCCGCATCGAAAAGCAGGGCTCATCGCTCGTCATCAGCCGCGAGTCGGACGTGAGCAGCAGCTGGTTCAACTGGTCGGATCGCGACGTGGTCACCGTGGTCGCTCCCGACTACGCCGCCATCGAAGCCTCAGGGGGGGCCGATGTCGATGCCGACGGACTTCGTCTCGCAGCGCTGAACATCAAGGCCGGCGGCGGCGCCGACGTGAACATCGACGGCCTTACCCTCGGAACGCTGACCGTCCGCGCCAACGGCGGCGCCGATGTGAACGCTCGCCGCGTCTCGCTCGAAACGCTCGACGCCTCGGCAGGCGGCGGCGCCGACATCGAAGTGTCCGGTGACTGCAGGTCCGCGATGGTCGAGACATCCGGGGGCGGCGATTTCAACGGACAGGATCTCCGCTGCGAGACCGCCACCGTCTCGGCTTCCGGCGGCGGCGACGCCGACATCACCGCCACGGCGTCAGCATCGGGCCGGGCCTCTTCTGGCGGCGATGTCCGTTTTCACGGCAACCCCGTCAGGTTCGAGAAGGAGGAATCCGGCGGCGGCGACGTGCATTCCGGTCTCTGAAGACACTCATCCCGCTCCGGATGAGATCCGGAGCGGGATCCAGGAGATGCCGTCGTTTGCGATCTGGCGTTTGCTGGGTGTCCTGGGACCCGATACGCGGTCGGGACGAGCGTGGGGAGGAGCCGGCGTTACCGGCCGACGCGGTTGGAGATCGTGACCTGTGCGCCTTCAGGTATGCCGAGTTCGCGGAAGCTCCACGTCATGCGGCGGCCCTCCGGCACGAAGGCCTTGCAGTTGTCTTCGCGATTGCGCTCGAAGCGCACGCGATAACGGCCGTCGTCGTGATGAACGTCCGCGCCGAAGTCTTCCTTGTTGGTGCAGCCGTTGGAGTGCGCCACGATGCTGATCTCGGCCGGCCCGCGCACGCTGACTTCCGCGCCATAAAGCAGGCCGCCGCCGAAGCCGCCCCAGTCGCTCTCGCGCACATCCGCATCCACGATCAGGCAGCCGCCCAGGGAGCTGGCGGCGAGCGCAATCGCTCCGAGTTTGATGATCGAATTCATATCTAGACCCCTTCGTCCGTGTATGGGCCTAGTTATCGTTATTCGATATGAATGTGCGATGAACGACTGATCTAGTTGAAGCCGGCCGGAAGCAGGTCAGTCGATTTCGAACTGGTCGAGGCGATAGCCAGGGTCGGGGTAGCTTGGCTTCATTGCTTCGAGCTCGCCGCGGATGAGGCGGGCGGCAATGGCGTCGCGGCGCGAACGGCTGTCGGCGGGCACAACATGCCACGGCGCATGCGCCGTCGAACAGCGCTGCAGCATGATCTCGTAGGCTTCCTGATACTTCTGCCAGAGCTTGCGGTCCTCGAGGTCCGACGGGTTGAACTTCCACCGCTTGGACGGAACTTCCAGGCGCTCACGCAAGCGCTCGCCCTGCTCTTCCCTCGACACGTGCAGCATCAGCTTGAGCACCCGCGTGCCGTTCTCCGCCAGCAGCTTTTCAAAGGCGTTGATCTGCTCGTAGCGGCGCTCAACCTGCTTCGGCGGGACAAGATTGCGCACTTTCACCACCAGCACATCCTCGTAATGCGAGCGGTTGAAGACGGTGATGTGGCCCTTGCGCGGAGCAACCGCGTGGATCCGCCAGAGATAGTCATGCTCCAGTTCGATCTCCGTAGGCCGCCCGAAAGCATGAACATGAACGCCCAGCGGGCTGGTGTACTTGAAGCACTCCTTCGTCGTGCCGTCCTTGCCTGACGTGTCGATGCCCTGCAGCACAACGAGAAGCGCACCGCCCCTGCAGGCGAATAGGGCGTCCTGCAGCTCGTTGATGGCGACAGCATCGTCCTCGAGTGAGCTCTTGGCGTCCTTTTTCGAGTCGAACAGGAGCTCGCCCCGCGTATCGCGATCCTTGAGAGCGAAAGAACTTCGCTGCTTCGGATCGACAATCGTGGCGGCGCGAACGGCGTCGAGAGACGGCTGGTCGGACATCTGCAACTCCGGCTGCTTGCGCCAGCCTAGCGTCAGATCAGCCGCCCGTCCCGGCATTCGCCCGAAAAGCGAAAGGGCGGCCCGTCGCCAGGCCGCCCCTTCTCGTGTTCTGCGTATTGCCGGCGTTACGAGGAGTAGAATTCCACCACCAGGTTCGGCTCCATCTTGGCCGCGAACGGAATGTCCGAAAGAGCGGGCATGCGGACGAATTTTGCGGTGCCGGCTTTCTGGTCGACTTCCACATACTCCGGAACGTCGCGCTCGGACGAGCCCATGGCTTCGATCACGAGCGCCATGTTGCGGGACTTCTCGCGCACCTGCACGACGTCGCCCGGCTTCACGATGATCGAGCCGATGTTGGCTTTCTTGCCGTTCAGCGTGACGTGACCGTGGTTGACGAACTGGCGGGCCGCGAAAATCGTCGGCACGAACTTGGCGCGGTAGACCACCGTGTCGAGGCGCGACTCGAGCAGGCCGACGAGCAGCTCGGCGGTGTTGCCGGTGCGGCGCGAAGCCTCTTCATAGGTCTTCCGGAACTGCTTCTCGGTGATGTCGCCGTAGAAGCCTTTCAGCTTCTGCTTGGCCATCAGCTGCAGGCCGAAGTCCGACGGCTTGGACGTGCGGCGAGCGCCGTGCTGGCCGGGACGAGTCTGCCGGGAATTGATCGGGGATTTCGGCCGACCCCAGACGTTTTCACCAACGCGGCGGTCGAGCTTGTACTTGGCGTTCTGGCGCCTGGACATGATAGCCTCAATTTCGGCGCGCTCCGGCGGGACCCCGATGGTCCTCGCGATTTCAACGGCGGCGGCGCACCACCCGTCATTTCCCTCCCCGGAGGAAGGGAAGCGGGCAAAGACAGGATCAGCAGCCAAAAGTCAAGGCGGTCCACAGGCCTGACCGGACCACCCCTGCAAACAGTTAGGTTTCCGCAGTCTCTCGGCATGCGGCCTCCTGATCCACTTGAAAACCTGTGCCAAGTCAGGAAGGTGGCGGCCTTGGCGCGCCGAACCTTCGAAGGGGCACATGGACTTTCTGAGTTTCGCGGCGGCTGAGGCCTTCCTGACCGTTGTCATGATCGACCTCGTCCTGGCGGGCGACAATGCGGTTGTCATCGGCCTCGCGGCCGCCGGCCTGCCCGCCCATCAGCGCGGCAAGGCGATCCTGATCGGCGTTATCGCCGCAACCGTCCTGCGTATCCTGTTCGCGCTGGTCGCCACCCAGCTCCTCGCCATCATTGGCCTGCTGTTCGCCGGCGGCGTGCTCCTGCTTTGGGTCTGCTGGAAGATGTGGCGCGAACTGCGCCACCCTCAAGCGGAGCAGAGGGAGGCGATTGAGGGACAGGACATTAACAAGGACGGCACAGTCGCAGGGCAGATGCCGATCAAGTCGCTGGGCGCGGCCGTCTCCCAGATCGTCGTAGCAGACGTATCGATGTCGCTGGACAATGTCCTCGCCGTCGCCGGCGCAGCCCACGAACACCCATGGATCCTGGTGTTCGGTCTCGCCCTATCGGTGCTGCTGATGGGGGTGGCCGCAACCTTCATAGCGCGGCTGCTGCACAAGCACCGCTGGATCGCCTATGTCGGCCTGCTCATCATCCTGTGGGTTTCGCTGCAGATGATGTGGGAAGGCGGACGGCAGATCTACGATTGCAACCCGGCGTGGTTCGGCAACGGAACCCAGGTTGGCGCCCACTGCCCCTTCCATCCCGAGGGCGCACTTGGCGCACCGCACTAGCTGCTAGAACGTTCCCGACACGTTGAGGCGAATGATGGGACCGAACGTCCTGTGCCGCTCCTCGATGAAGTCGATCGGATTGGTGCGCAGGCGCGGCAGCGCCGGACCGGCTGACTGGTAGACCTCGCGCTTGAAGTTTTCCGACGTGTCATTGAGATTCACGAGATTCAGCCTGACCTTCATGCCAAAGACGTCCTTGTTCTCGATCGAGAAGAAGTTGACCGATGGCGCATTCCAGTTGCGCGAGACCTGATCCAGCCGGAAATCTGCGTAGTTCTGGAATTCCTCGATGCCGGCCACCAGCGTCCAGTTGGTGTCCGGGATGTCCCAGCGAACGCTGCCTGTGTTGGTGATCTTCGGATAGTTGCTGATCTCGCGCGGAACGCCAGTCAGCGGATCCTTCAGCTCGCTGTCGCGATAGCGGAGGCTGAATTCGAGCTGCACGCCTTTGAGACCGACGGGATCGAAATTGATGGTGCCGGAACCGGTGATCGACCAGGCGATAGCTTCGTCAATATTGCCAACACCGCTCCCGACTATGTCGTTGACATTGGCGATCGGGTCTTCGACCGGCAGACCGTTGATGTCGATCGGGATCTGGTCGACGACGTCCTCAATCCAGTTGTACTCGCCAACCAGCTTCACGGCCCCCCAGGCGCCGAGTTTCCTGTTGATCTCGGACGACAGGATCCACGACTGCTCGGGAACAAGTTCGACATTGCCGGACGATGAGGTGCCAGCTTGCAGGTTCTGCGACGACAGGAAATCCCCGAAGTCGAGCTGGCCGACCTTGCGCTCCAACTTCAGGTTTAGGTCGAGCGTATCGCTCGCCTTCCATGCCAGCGAAAGGAATCCCTTCGGCCGCACGAACTCGCGTGTCTGTCCCCCCGCGCCGATCTGCGACAGCTCGGAGTATTCGACGCCGAGCGAACTCTGCAGGCTCCAGGCATCGCTGAGCGTGCGACTGTAGGAGAGGTTGGTTTCTGCGCGCTTTTCTTCCACGCGCGCATTGCCGCCCGGCAACGGCGCCAGGATATAACCGCCGCCCGGCTGCAGGCCGCCAAATGAATTGGTGGCATCGAGGAAGTTGAAGGCCCCCTCGGCCGCCCACTGAACGTCGCCGCCGAACAGGCCAAAGCCGTATTCGCTGCGCAGGATGCTTTCGCCGCTCTCGGCATAGAAGTCGACGCGCTCGCCTACTGGTGCGCCGGCGCTGGGATAGGTCTCGACCGTCACCAGATCCCATTCTTCCCAATAGCGCTGCAGGCCGATCAGCTTCAGCCGGCCAGGGCCGAAGTCAAATTCCCAGTCCGCGCCGATCTCTCCGCCCCTGTCATCCTCGCCGATGAAGACGAAGCGGTT
>DATBNA010000381.1:0-5513 GCA_036554545.1 Hyphomonadaceae bacterium | reverse complement strand
GGCGTAAACGGCAGCTCGCCGCCGCCCACGATTTCGATCTTCGGGCTGTATCGCTGGATCCACCAGACGCCGGAGATGTTCTGGTGCGGCGGCGGGGTGTAGATCGGACCGCCCGGCGTGCCAACCGGGACCGGCGCCTGCGCGCCGCGGCCGCCCTCGGCGGCGGACGCAACGCCGCCAAAGGCCAAGATTCCCGCGACCGTCGCGGCCAATGTCAACGTCTTCTTCATTTTGTTCCTCACGCTGTCTCGTTGTGACGCTGCTCAGTCTCCGCCACCACCGCCGCGCCGGCCGCCGAATCCACCGCCGCCAGCCTCAACGAGGAAGCCTGGTCGCCCGAGCGAGTCGCGGCCCTGCGCGCCGAAGGCCGTCCCATCTTTGTGGATTTCACCGCCCGCTGGTGCGTCACCTGCCAGGTCAACAAGGCCACGAGCATCGACAGTGCGCAGGTTCGAGAGGCGTTCGCGGCCACAAACACGGCGTTCCTTGTCGCCGACTGGACCAATCGCGACAGTGTGATTGCAAATGCACTTGCGGAGCACGGCCGCGCCGGGGTTCCACTTTATCTGGTGTATCCGGCCTCCGGAGGCGATCCTGTGGTGCTGCCGCAGGTCCTGACCCCGGGGCTGGTCGTCAAGGCGATCCGGGAGGCATCCGGCGTCTCGCTCTAGAATGTTCGCCCGCCTCCAAATGGCGTCGGATTGGGGGCATCGGGTTGAGGCATCGAAACGGGAGAAACTGAATGAGCTTTTTCAACCGCGACAAGATCACGTTGATGGCCGGCGGCGCGGTCGCCGCCATGCTGACCGCCGCCGCGCTGGTGGTTTCGAGCGCGAGCGCCGCGCCTCCGGGCGACGCCGCCCCGGCGTTCAAGGAGGTCGACACGTCCGGCAAGCAGGTCCAGCTCTCCGACTTCGCCGGCAAGACTGTGATCCTGGAGTGGACGAACGATGGCTGCCCCTTCGTCCAGAAGCACTACAACTCACAGAACATGCAGAAGACCCAGGAAGCCGCAACGAAGGACGGCGTGATCTGGTTATCCGTGATCTCCTCCAAGCCCGGCTCGCAGGGCTATGCCGACGCCGCCAGGGCCAACAAGCTGACGGCTGATCGCGGCGCGAAACCGACGGCGGTCCTGCTGGATCCCGACGGCTCGATGGGCCGCGCCTATGGCGCAAAGACGACCCCGCACATGTACATCATCACGCCGGATGGAAAGATTGCGTACAACGGCGCCATCGACTCCATCAAATCGAACAGGGTCAATGACGTGCCGAAGGCGACGAACTACGTCCTCGCCGGCCTCACCAATATCAAGGCAGGCAAGGCGCCTGATCCGGCGCTCACTGTGCCCTACGGCTGCGACGTGAAATATTAGATCGCTCGACAGCTTCACTTGCTTGGCCGCCGCGCACCTCAGGTTCGCGGCGGTTTTCGTTGGCGGCTTCTCAATTCAGCGCCAGACAGGTATCCGGCATCATGAGCCCTCTGGACGGATTCGGATTGTTCGCGGTCTCCGCCATGCTCGTTTGCTACGCGCTGGAGAAGCGCTCGTCGTGGTGGATACTCGGGTTCGCGCTCGCCTGCTGGCTGGGCTCCGCCTATGGCTTCCTCCAGGGCGCCTGGCCCTTCGGGATGGTCGAGTTGGTATGGGGAGGGGTGGCGCTCCACAGGTGGTGGCGGGCGCGCAAGGCGCCGGTTGCCGCTGGGTAGGCTATAGGGTATCCACCCAGCCCATGTCGGATGGCCATCATGTCAACGGACCAGACAAAGCGGCCGGAGGCCCGCAAGCCGCGGGGATTTCCGGACAGGACTGCAGCGATTATCGCCGCAGAACGAAGGCTCGTTGACTCGATAAGCGCCGTCTATGCGCGGTGGGGCTTCGAGGCCCTGGACACCGGCCCCTTCGAATATGTCGATGTGCTGGGCAAGTTCCTGCCGGACACGGATCGTCCGAACGCCGGCGTTTTCGCTCTTCAGGACGATGACGAGCAGTGGATCGCCCTCCGCTACGATCATACAGCTCCGCTCGCCCGCTATGTGGCCGAGAACTGGGAGCGCCTGCCGAAGCCTTTCCGCCGCTATGCGGCAGGTCCCGTCTGGCGCAACGAAAAGCCGGGTCCCTTCCGCTATCGTGAGTTCATCCAGTGCGATGCCGACAGCGTCGGCGTGGCAGGCCCCGCAGCCGATGCCGAGATGATCGCCATCGCCGCCGAGGCGATGGAAGCCTCAGGCGCGGGCAGGGGCGAATACGTCATTCGCGTCAACAGCCGCCAGCTCCTGGACGGCATCATGGAAACGGCAGGCGTGGTCGATCCCGCCCAGCGCGCCACGGTCCTGCGCGCTCTCGACAAGTTCGACAAGTTCGGCGTCGAGGGCGTCACGCTCCTGCTCGGCAAGGGCCGCAAGGACGAGTCCGGCGACTTCACGAAGGGCGCAGGCCTCGCCGCCAATCAGATCGACACGCTGCTGGAATTCACAACCGCGCGGTCCGTCACGCGCGCCGAGACCGTGCGCAAGCTCGCCAACTCCGTCGGCCTGACGCAGTCGGGCATGGAAGGCGTGCGCGATCTCGACGCCATCGACGCCATTCTCAAGGCGCTGGGCGTCGAAGAGTCGGCCGTGTCCTTCGACCCCGGCATCGTCCGCGGCCTGGAATACTACACCGGCCCCGTTTTCGAGGCCGAGCTCCTGCGCGAGTTTCGCGACGCCGATGGCGGCCCTGTTCGCTTCGGATCGGTCGGCGGCGGCGGCCGCTACGATGGTCTCGTCGCCCGCTTCCGCGGCGAGCCTGCGCCGGCCACTGGGTTCTCGGTGGGCAGCAGCCGCCTTGCTGCCGCCATGGCCGCCAGCGAAGGCGCAAAGTCGCCCGGCCCCGTCCTGGTCCTCGTCCTCGACAAGGATCAGGTCGGCGACTACTTCGCGATGGCCAATGAGCTCCGCAAAGCAGGCATCCGCGCCGAGCCCTATCTCGGCGGCGCTGGCATGCGCGCGCAGATGAAATACGCAGATCGCCGCGGCTCTCCTGCTGTCGTCATCGTGGGCGAAAACGAGCGCGCCAAGGGCATCGTCACCATCAAGGATCTCGCCGCCGGCGCTGAAGCCGCCAAGGGCATGACCGACAACGAAGCCTGGCGCGCCGAACGACCTGGCCAGTTCGAGGCCCCCCGCGCCGAACTCGTGGAACGCATCAGGCGCATTGTAGGCCAGTCGTGACCACGCCAGCCCAGACGGCCGCCGCTCTCGCGCGCATCGCATCCGTCAGCGGCGCACGCGTCGAACCACAGACCCTGCTGCCTGTCGAAATCGTCCTCGAACTCTCAGGCGAAGCCGTCCGGTCGCGGCTGTGCACCTTTACCGACTCCAACGGCCACGAGCACTGCCTGCGGCCCGACCTGACGACCCCGATCGCCCGGCTCGTAGCAACGGGCGATCTTCCGCCCGCGCGCTATCACGCCTCGGGGCAGGTTTATCGTCTGCCGCCGCGCGGTTCGAACGACCCGGTTGAACACCTGCAGGTTGGCTTCGAATGGTTCGGGCCAATTGGCGCCAGCAATTGCAAGTCACCGGAAGAGGATGCCGAGGCGCTCGCAGTCGCCCTCGAAGCCGCAAGTGCGGGTGGGGCAGTCGGCGCATCCGTGCGTTTTGGCGATGTCGCCATCTACCACGCCGTCATCGACGAACTCGGCTTCTCGTCCCAGTGGAGGGATCGTCTCCGTCGCGCCTTTTCCCGCCGCAAGGGTCCGCGCGAACTGCTCGAGGCCGCCGCCGGCAGCCAGGCAGGAGCACCAGTGCTCGCCGCCAGCATCGGCCAGCTCCCCCAGTCGGAAGCAGTGAAGGCCGTCCAGCAGATGCTGGCCGACATGGGCGCAGAGCCTGTCGGCCGCACCGTCGAAGACATCGCCGAACGCCTGCGCGACAAGGCCCGCGACCGCGCCCCGGATGCCGCCGCGTCGGCCGCCCTGATCCGCTACCTCGGTGTTTCGGCGCCCGCCGGCCAGAGCCTCGCCGCACTCCAGGCGTTTGCCCGCGACACAGGCCTGAAGCTCACCGCCGCGCTGGATGTCTTCTCCCGGCGTCTCGACCTCATCGCCAAGGCCAGTCCCGCCTTCTGGAACACCGCTGTCTTCAGCGCCGAAGTGGGTCGCCGCTTCGAATACTATGACGGCTTCGTCTTCGAACTTGCCCGCGACCCGGCCTTCGAGCGGCCCATCGTCTCCGGCGGCCGCTATGACGGTCTGATCACGCGCCTCAGCGGCGGGCAGCGTGCGGCCAGCGCCATAGGCGCCGCTCTCCGCGCCGACCGGCTGACCGGGCAGGGCGCACAATGACCTCGCTGACGCTCGCCATACCCTCCAAGGGCCGTCTCAAGGAGCAGACGGAAGAGTTCTTTGCCCGCGCCGGCTTCCCCATCGAACCCATGGGCGGCGCGCGCGGCTATCTCGCCTGCATCGCCCGCCTGCCGGAGATCGAGGTGCGCCTCATGTCCGCCGGCGAGATCGCCTCCGCCATCATCGCCGGCGAGGTCCACGCGGGCGTCAGCGGCGAGGATCTCCTGCGCGAGCAGGCCGGCGACCTCGAGCGGGTCGTCCATCTGCTGGCCCCGCTGGGATTTGGCCGGGCAGACCTCGTTGTGGCCGTTCCCGCCAGTTGGCTCGACGTCGAAACGATGGCTGACGTCGACGACGTCGGCGCCCGCCTTGAGGCCCGCACGGGACGCAAGCTGCGGGTCGCCACGAAGTATGTCCGTTCCACCCGCCGTTTCTTCACCGCCGAGGGCGTCGGCCACTACCGGATCGTGGAGAGCGCTGGGGCCACCGAAGGCGCGCCCGCTGCCGGGACCGCAGACATCATCGTCGACATCACCACGACCGGCGCCACGCTGAAGAGCAATGGCCTCAGGATCCTCCGCGACGGGCTGATCCTGGCCAGCCAGGCGAACCTTGCGGCGAGCATCGAGGCCGACTGGTCCGCTGAGGCTCTTGCCACTCTCCGCTCCCTCCTGGCGGGCATCGAATCCGGCGCTGAAAAGGGCGCCGGCTTCGACCGATTCCAGGCGGCCCTGGTGGCCCGCTGAACCATACGGCGGCGTGATCACTTGCGAGCCGATTCCAATCGGTACCAAACATGCGGGCGGCAACTTGCGCCGATTAACCCTGAAACGGGCGGGTTATTCCCCTAGAACCCTGTTTTTGTGGAAGCTAAGGGCGGGTCTGTGCGCGGTGTGAATAACGCGCATGTAAGATGTCGCTTGACTCCTCCCAACGTTCGCGAGAGGCTGTTCTTCGAACTGCTTCGGCGGTTTGGCGTTTCGGGGAGGAAACGCTCGTATCAGACCCTTTCAGCGGCGGCGCGTTCATCGCGCCGCCCTTTTTCTTTTCTGGTCCCAGTTTTCCGGTTGTTTCGGTCCCCGTCCACGCCCGGCCTGCTCGCCTGCTGCGTTTCCGGGCCGTCTGCTTCGGGAATCGGCGCCGCGCATACCGAATGCCGGAAAAAGAGTCGGGGGGGGGGGG
>DATBNA010000332.1:0-3867 GCA_036554545.1 Hyphomonadaceae bacterium | reverse complement strand
GCCTTTGCGCAGAGTTCGGCCATTCCACCGGATCGAGACCGCCGCCCCGAACTCGCGTGATGAATCGCCTGGTGCTGCAGGTCGCGCCGCTGACGTGATGATTATCGCGCTACTTCTTCTTCCCGTCTTCTTCGGCCGTGTCGACTACAGCGCCTACGGCTGCACCGACCGCAGCCCCGACCGGGCCGCCGACGATGAGGCCGGTGGCCGCGCCGGTTGCGGCGCGCTGCTCCATGTTGTGGCCGCAGGCTGAGAGAAGAAGAGACGCGGCCGCGATGGCGGCGGCGAAACATGTCTTGCGCGAAATGATCATCCCCGTGTCTCCCTTGAAATCCGTCGGCCGCTTCTAGCCCAACCGGCCGGCTGACGCAAAAGTGTGGGTCACAAAGTAGTCAGGCCGGGGCGGACTTGCGTCCGCGCCCGGCCTGGCGCCCCAGCAATTTGTTCGAGCGTCTACTTGTTTTCGTCGGCTTCTTCGTCGGCTTCGTTGACAGCCGCGCCTACGCCGGCGCCGACGGCCGCACCCACCGGACCGGCGACAACGAGGCCGGTTGCGGCGCCGGTCGCGGCCCGCTGTTCCATGCTGTGTCCACAGCCGCCGATGAGGGCGAATCCAAGAAGGGCAGCCGCAGGAAGATAGGTTGTCGCGCCGGTCATCGGGGCTTTGCTCCATGTTTGACTGACGCATCAACGCACCCCACAACACAGCGGTTCCCGGTTCCTTGGTTAAGGATCGGGAGGCGCCGCAGCCACGCCACACTTTGGCTGGATTGATGCTTTTTCTGCCGGTTCCACACGCGTTTTAACCACCAAGGCCATCCGCCGTTTTTCCGGAGACCTCGTCATGCGTCGAGTTGGGTCCAGAACCCTCGCCCTTCTTTCGATCACCCTCGCCCTGCCCCTCGCGCTGACTGCGATCGCACAGCAGGGACCGGAATGGGCAAGCTCGCTGAAATGGCCGGACGGCAAGGAAATCCTCTGGCGCGCGACCGAGGCGCCACAGTGCGACGGATCGAATGTCGAGCTGCGGCTCAACAACGCGTCTGCCTCTTCGGGTTCGGGGCACATGAAGTCGGCGACATTCTCCTGCGCGCGCGCCGGCGAATACACCTCGCCCGAGCGGCTGTTCGGATCGGTGCCGGCCGGCGGTGCGGCGAGTGCGCAGGCGATCACCTGCGCCTGCGCCGAAAAGGGCGGCGTGCGGCAACTGCTTTCGGTCGACCTCGACTTCCTGCGCGACGGCGAAGGCACGGAGACGATCAGCAATGGCTGCACTTACACAGGCGCATACGCCAACGGCCAGCGCAGCGGGCGCGGAACGTATTCCTGCGCCGACGGCTATCGCTACGAGGGCGGCTGGGCGCGCGGCATCCAGAACGGCGTGGGCACGGAATCGCTGGCCGGCGGGCAGAAGTTCGAAGGCAATTTCGTCGACGGCAAGCGCGAGGGCCGCGGCCGCATGACCTATGCGGATGGAACGACCTATGACGGCATGTTCCGCAACAACCTGCGCGAAGGCATCGGCACGCAACGCTTCCGCGACGGCGCGGAATATGTCGGGGAGTGGAAGGCCGACCATCGCCTCGGCCACGGCACATACGTCACCGCCGACAAGGCGTGGACCTATGACGGCGGCTGGGCCAACGACCTGCGCAACGGCGAAGGCAAGTTGAGCGCGAACGACGGCTCCTACACCTACGAAGGCCCGTTCAGGAACGACAAGCGCGAGGGCCAGGGCAAGGCGACGTTCGGCGACGGCCGCACGTTCGTGGGACCGTTCGTCAACGACCAGCAGATCGGCCAGGGCACGCTTACCTTCCCGGACGGCCGCAAGATCATGGGCGCGTTCAAGGATCATCGTCCGCACGGAGCGGCGGTCGAGACGGGACCGGCGGCGACATTCGACGGGCAATGGGTTGACGGCGTGCTGAACGGCAAGGCCATCGCGACGTTTGCGGACGGCAGCAAGTTCGAAGGCACGTTCCAGAACGGGAAACGCAACGGCGTCGGCATCGAGACCTACGCCGACGGCACGCGCCAGCAATGCACCTATGTGAACGATGTCCGCCAGGGCAACTGCAACAAGGTGACCGGCGACGGCAAGACGATCGAATACCGCAGCGGCCGCAACAACCGGCGCAACTGATCGCGCCCGTCAGAACCGGAACAGTACGAGCCCGAAGGCCACGATGCCGACGAGGACCACGACAATCGCGGAGAAATAGGCGGAGGTATGCAGCCGCCGCTTCGAGGCGGCGGCGATGATGCTGTACTCCTCGCTTCTGAGGTAGTCGACAGCACGCTGGAACTGCCAGAGGAAGACGCCAAGCGAGATCACGCCGGCGCCGATCAGGACCAGGCCGACGTCGCGCGGCGCGTCAGGGCCCCACCTTCCTGCGGTCTCGCTGGCCTGGTTCACGCCCTCGAAGAACTTCGCAACGGTGAAGCCGAAGCCGATCAGCGACACGGACGTGCGCACGCCCGCCATCAGGGTACGCTGGAGACCCAGCTGCGTGCGTATCCAGGCGAAGTGATTGCTGGCGGTCGGCTGAACATCAAAACGTCCGACAGGCTCGGTCACGACATCTGTCCTTCCATGGGCGCACTCACCGTCGCGGCAATATCCACGTCCCGCGAAACGCCATGCGATCCGGTGAAACCCGCAAATCCGGACCAGCCGGGAATTATTGCCGCCGAAGCGGAACGCCGCGCGTCATCCCACGTTGCGTGGAACGGGATGAGCGAGGGTTCCTGGTGAGCAAAACGGTGGAATGGGCGAGGAAGCTGCAACGGCAGCTCCGGAATGAAATACGCAAGACGGAGGCGCGCGCCGGATCCGTTCGCAGCCCGGCCGAGGAGCTGGGGCTCCTGCGCGCAAGCGACCGGCTTCCGGTCCTTCGCAAGCGGCTGTCAGAGGTCGAACACCTGATAGAGGCCGTGGAGGAAAACGCGGCGCCTGAATCCGGCTGGCCGGCGTTTCTCGGCGATCCGCGTGCGCCGCTCAGCGGCGGCGCGCACAAGCAGCACTAGCTGGGCGCAGCGGCCTTTATCTGCACACCGTCGGATTGCGGCTCTGTCTGGCAGAAGTCGGGCCAGTTTCCCCCCGGGCGGCCGCCTCTTTTTGCGTCAGTCGACCAGCCGGATCTTCGTGTCGATGTTGTTGCCGACGCCTTCCGGCACCGGGATCGTGCTCGACGCGTAGTCCGTGTTGAGGACAAGCTCCGGGCCTTCGCGCAGCTCGAACTCGCGCGCGATGATGACGGTGTATTCCGACTGGTCAGCCACCGGATTGTCCGCATCGATAAGCAGCTTCGACTTGGGCAGGTACATCGTGCCGACAAGCCGGCGGGCATCGCGGCTGGTGATGCGGTGATAGGTGCTGAAGTCCGTGTTGCGATCCTCGAAGAACAGCAGCCCGGCCATGTCGCCCGTACGAGGCGCAGTCAGCGAGATCTGGCTCAAACGGCCAAACAGGATGGTCGAGGCCGGCCCGACCAGGAAAAAGCCGACGTTCTCGCCTTTCAGCACGCCCCCGCCGCCGACGAGGAGCTGGCCGTTCTTCATGGTGTAGACGCCGGGCTTCAGCGTGACCTGACCGCCGAAGACGCTGAGCCCGCCGCAGTAGATGCCCGGCGCGAGCGTCACCTTCTTTCCGGCCGGAATCATGACGTGCTTGTAGTCGCAGTCATCAAGGTCGCCGACGTCGGGATTGGGCCGGTCCCTGAGCGGGTCCTTCAGCGGCGCACAGTCCGTGATCGGCGCCGACACCGAGAATGCCTCTTCGGATCCCTTGAACCCGCCGGCGATGCAGATCAGTTCGGCGCTCACGCGCGCAAGGTCGTGCAGCCAGAGCGACTTCGTGCTGAG
>DATBNA010000312.1:0-8686 GCA_036554545.1 Hyphomonadaceae bacterium | reverse complement strand
ACATCCTGCTCACCTACGATCTCTTCGGCTTCCTTCCGGGCAAGCCCTGGGCCCGCAAACTCTATGCCCGCAACGGCGAGGTGATGCTCGAGGACAAGAAGGACGGCCGCACGACGCTAAACCCGCAGGCGCTGGTCGATGCCGTGGAAGTCGAGAACATCCACCTCAAATTCACGCGCGGCGACAAGCTGCGCCACGTCACCATCGTCCGGGCCAGCGGCTCCTTCTCCTCCGGCAACGTCTCGGGCGAAGCCGTCTCGGCCAAGAACCGCATCACCTTCGACAAGCTGCGCCGCGAGTGGGATGGCGGCCTTCGCGGCGCCGTCACCGCGGAAGGCGAGAACCTCAAGGATCTCGCCGAGATCGTCGGCGCCTCGGCGCCTGATACTCCGCCCTTCGACGTCAACGGCGAACTGCGCATGCATCAGCGGACCTGGTCAGTCGAAGGCCTTGGCGGACGCGTCGGCGACAGCGACATCGGCGGCGCCGTTTCCGTCGACCTCAAGCCCGAGAAACCCTTCCTCACTGTCGACCTCAAGTCGGACAAACTCGACTTCGACGACATGGGCGTCGTCTTCGGCATTCCCGTTGGCGCCGGCCGCGGCGAAACCGCCAACGAGGAACAGCGCGTCGCCAAGGCCAGGTACGATCAGTCCGCCCGGCTCATTCCCGACACTCACCTCGACTTCGCCCGCCTTGCCGCAGTCAACGCCAACATTTCGTACGAAGCTCCCCGCGTGGTCGATGCGCCGTTCGGGGTCAACGCCATGACGATCAAGGGCGAGCTCCGCGACCAGGTTCTCGACTTCTCGCGCTTCCTCGTCCGCACCACCGGCCAGGGCGATCTCGACGCCAGGATCCGCATCAATGCGCAGGATGATCCGGCGAAAACGCGCGCCACGGGCACGCTCGACAAGCTGCCGATCACCCGTATCGTCGATACGTCCTTCGTCCGCGGCACGCTCAACGGCCGCTTCGCGCTCAACATGACCGGCTCCGGCTTCCGCGAAGCGTTCGGGTCGGCCACAGGCGAAGCCGGGATCTGGTCGAACAACAGCGAGGTCGCGAAGATCGCTACCGAGGCCGCTGGCCTCGACTTCGGCGAGATCCTGCTGCTGCTGGCGACCAACGAGGATCGCGAATATCTTAAATCCCGCTGCCTCGCCGGCGGCCTGACCTTCCGGAACGGGCTCGGCGAACTCAACCCCGCCGTCATCGACAACAAGGACAGCCTGATCGCCGCCTCGGGCCACATCGATCTCAGGACTGAGAAACTCGACATCGAGGTCTTCGCCCTGCCGCACGACGTTTCCATCGGCAAGCTGTTCGGCGACATCCGCGTCAGGGGGACGATGCGCAACCCCGACATCAGCGCGCTCGACGAAAAGACAGTGCTCCAGGCCGGCCTCAGCACCCTGCTCGCAAGCGTCACCGGCGCGCTGGCGGCCCTGCCCTTCATCGAAGCCGGCGGCGAACCCGATGCGCCATGCGCCCAGCTTCTCGCAGACGCCCGCAATCCGAGCGAAGCGAAAACACCGCCTGCCAAGAAAGAAGATCCGCGGAAGAAATCCTAGAGCCGGATCGCGCCGTTGACGATCTTGCGCATCATCTCGATGTCGATCGGCGCGTAGGTCTTGCGGTCGGCATCCGCGACAAACAGCGGATCGCTGGTGTTCATCGGATCGAAGCCTTCCTTCACCAGGTCAACCTTGCGGTATTTCAGCGTCCCGGTGGTGTCTACCTCGCCCTGCAGCCGAAGGAAGACCGGCCGCGCATAGCTCGGCAGTCGCTCGGCAAGGTGCTGATAGAGCTTCGCGACATCGACGCCATCGCGCGGCGTCACCGCCGCCATGCCCGCGCGGCCGTCCTGTCCCGGCACCACGACGCCATAGACGATCGCGTGCTTGACGCCTGGCATGGACGAGATGGCGATTTCGACCTCGCTGGTCGAGACATTCTCGCCCTTCCAGCGGAAGGTGTCGCCGACCCGGTCGACAAAGTAGATGTAGCCGTCCTTGTCCATCTTCATCAGGTCGCCGGTGCGGAACCACAGGTCGCCCTTCTCGAAGACATCGCGCAGGACTTTCTTCTTCGACTGCGCCTCGTCATTGTAACCGTCGAAACGCTGGCGCGGCTCCGAGGTGATCGGCCCCACCGCCTCGCCCGGCTCGTCGACGTCCGCCTCGATGCAAAGTCCATCCGGCCCGCGCACCGGCTCCTCGGTCTCGACGTCGAATTTGATGATGCGTCCCTTCAGCTTCGACCGCAGCAGGCGCGGAATCCTGCCCACGGCGCCGATCTTTCCGTCGAGGTTGAAGAAGTTCACATTGCCTTCGGTCGATCCGTAGAACTCGACCATGCGCTTGATGCCGGTGCGCTCGACGAACTCCGCCCACACATCGGCGCGCAGCCCGTTGCCGAAGCCCTTGGTGATCTTGTGGCTCTTCTCCAGCGCCGTCGGCGGCTGGTTCATCAGGTAGCGACCGAGTTCGCCGATATAGACCAGCATGGTCGCGTGATTGTCGATCGCTTCCTGCCAGAAATGCGAGGCCGAGAACCTTCGCCGCAGGATGATGCACGCCCCCGCATTCAGCGCTGTGCCGACGCCGCACATGCCGCCGGTCGCGTGATAGAGCGGCAGCGTCAGCAGGATACGGTCGCTGCGATGTGCATCCGTCGCATCGACGAACACCCGCATCAGTCCCCGCGCCCGAACATTGGTGATCTTCGCTGCCTTGGGCAGCCCCGTCGTGCCCGACGTATAGATGTAGAGCGCAACCTCAGCGCCCTTCACGCCCGCCCGCAACGAACGGTCCGGCCGCGTCTTCGGCATGCCGGCCACGGTCGCATCGATCGGCTTCAGTCCTTGTGTCTGTCCCCCCAGCACGAAGGCGCCCAGATCAAGCGGCGTCTGTTCGCGCGCCGATTCAAAATTCGGCGCCAGCTCCGGGTTCATCACCATCGCCCGCGCGTTGGTGATCTTCACACAATGCGCCAGCCCGGCGCCGGACAGGTTGTAGTTGATCAGCGCGGTCTTCACCGCGATCTTCGCCATGCCTGCCCAGAAGGCGATGTAGTCCGGCCGGTTCTCCATGAAGAGGGCAACGCAGTCGCCCTTCTTGAGACCTACCGAAAGCCCCCAATGCGCGAACTGGCAGGCGCGGGCGTCGAACTCCGCATAGCTGATTTCCTGCCCTTCGAAGGAAATGAAGGTGCGCTCGTCGTGATCGTCGACGGCTTCCTCCATTGCGTCCGCGAGCGTGTATTCGGCGTCCGGATCGAACTTGCCGATCGCGCCGATGATGCGACGGAATCCGTTGATGTAGATCCAGTCGCTCTTGATGCCGTCGATCAGGTTCATGGCGGGCCGGGGAGGAAACTCCATTAAAGTCTATACGCACGCGATTAAGCCCACGTTGACGCAGGGCCCGTCACAGACGTGGGATTGCTTTCCCTTTGCGCAACCTCCCCTGCGTCATGCCGCGCCGCATCCCCTTGCGCGGACCAGCGGCGACGGCTCAATGGCCGGAACTTCGGAGCCCATCATGCGAACGATCATCCTCGCCGCCATCCTCAGTCTCACCGCCTGCGCCACGGCCCAGACGCCACAAACGCCGCCCAACAATTCTCCAGTACAGATGAACCGCGACGCCGCACAGACACGCGGACCCGTGCGCAACCTTGCCGCGCAGCCGGGCGAGGAGATCACCACCATCCGCTACTGGAAGATCAAAAAGGGCGCCTACCCGCAATTCCTCGAAGCCTCCCAAAAAGGCGTCTGGCCCTTCTTCGAGAAGATCGGCGCGCGCATCGTCGGCATGTGGCTGGTGATCCCCGGCCCCAACCAGCAGCCAGCCTCTCCCGACTATGACGAGGTCTATCTTACCACCCGCTACGCCAGCCTCGAGCACTGGGCGGCAACGCGTGACGCCGCCGCGCTCGGAGGCGATGGCCCCGACTATGCCGCTCTCCAGGCCGCGCTTGCCTTACGCCAATCGCTGACCATCGAGAGCAAGGTCACTTTCCTCAGAGGCTTCGCCGGCCCGCTTCCGCCAGTGTTCATGCCCGGAACCGGCGAGAAGTTTATCGAAGCCAGATAGGCGCCGGGCAGCCAGCTGCACGGCAGACGGGCGTTTGTTGTGCGACCGGCCGGTCCTGGCGGCGAATTGCAGCTTTGTGTCTTGCGCGCGGCCTATCGCACGCGCAGCATTTCGCCACGTTCTCCCCGACTCTCTCCCAGCGTAGCGAAGGTGCATGAGTAAGCTTCCTGTAGGTGTGTTCGTGGCCATCGCGGGGCTCGCCTTCGCCGCGCCGGCGATTGCCCAGACATCGGTCAGCAAGGCCCACAAGACCTGCGAGACCGCCTCAAGGGTGCTACGCCCGACGCCGAAGTCCGCGAAGGTGGACAAGGACGAAACCCGGTCCAGCGACGACGCAATTGTCGTCCGGCTGAGTGTGCGCACTATCGAAGGGGCGCTGGTCGACGTCACCTGCACGGTCAACCGCGCTACCGGCGTCGCCACGCTGAAGCCGATCGACCTCTCCTCCGGCGCTGTTTCGGCTTCTCGTGCGCGCTGACCGTCTCGACGCGCACGCTTCACCAGCCTAGGCTGCCTCGCGGATGGGAAGCGCCCCGCAAGAGGGCGTCCTGGAAGAAGCCCAGAGGACTGCCATGTCCCCACAGGAGTTCGAGGCCCTCGCCTCGACCGGCATGCTGCCGGCGGCCTGGGCGCGCGAGAAACCTGATGCGATCTCGCTCTACTCGAAGCGCGGCAATCGCACCTTCGCCGAGCTCAACAGCGCCGCCAACAGCCTCGTCCGCGTGCTCCGTCATGCCGGCGTAAAAGCCGGCGATGGCATCGCCATCATCTGCCCCAACACGCCGGAGTTCGTCGAAAGCTTCGCCGCCAAGCAGCGCGGCGGCTTTCGCTGGACGCCGGTCAACACCCGCCTCGCCGCGCCCGAAGCCGCCTACATCGTCGAGAACTGCGAAGCCAAGGCGCTGCTCGTTCACGCGGAGCTCGCGCATCTTGCCTGGCCTGCCGCAGCAAGCCCGCACCTCCGCTGCCGCCTCTCCATCGGCGGCGAGATCGAAGGCTTCCAGCACTACGCCAGTGCGCTTGCCGGCGAGGACAACAGCGACATCGACCACCCATCGATGGGCGACGGCATGCTCTACACTTCGGGTACAACTGGAAAACCCAAGGGCGTCCTGCGCGCCGGCGCCTTCTGCCGCCCGGTGATCCTGCGCGAAGACCTCAACATCTATCCGGCAGGCGAGCCGAACGTGAACCTGCTCTGCGGTCCGGGCTATCACGGCGCGCCGCTCTACTGGGACATCATGTTCCCGCAGATGTATGGGGCGCCCATCGTGATGATGGAGAAGTTCGACGCCGAACAGGCGCTCGCCCTCATCGCGAAGCACCGCGTCACGCATACGCACATGGTGTCGACCATGTTCCACCGCCTCCTTGCCCTGCCCGATGAGGTAAAGCGCAAATACGACGTCTCCAGCCTGCGCTGGGTTTTCCACGGCGCGGCGCCGATCTCGCAGGAAACCAAGCGCGCCATGATCGCATGGTGGGGCCCGATCCTGTGGGAGTATTTTTCCTCGACCGAAGGCCACGGCAATTTCTTCATCGGCTCGGAGGAATGGCTGCAGAAGCCCGGCAGCGTCGGCAAGCTCGACCCCGCCTTCAAGGCCCGCATCCTCAACGACGAGGGCCGCGACTGCGCCGCCAACGAAGTCGGCACGATCTTCTTCTGGAACAACCCGGACAACCGCTTCGAATATTTCCGCGACGCCGAGAAGACACGCTCCGCCCACAGGTCAGGCGACCACTTCACCGTCGGCGACATGGGCTATTTCGACGCCGACGGCTACCTCTTCCTCACCGGCCGCACCGCCGAGCTGATCATCGCCGGCGGCGTCAACATCTACCCGCAGGAAATCGACGACGTCCTCATCCGCCACCCCGCCGTACGCGACGCCTGCACCATCGGCATCCCCAACGAAGAATGGGGCGAGGAAGTCCGCGCCGTCATCTCGCTGCACAACGGCCACGCGCCCTCGCCCAATCTCGCACAGGACATCATCGCTTTCGCACGACCGATGCTGGCCGCCTACAAGACGCCCCGCGCGATAGATTTCGTCGAGGAGGTCCCGCGCTCCGAAGCCGGCAAGGTCCAGCGCAAGGCCGTGCGCGACCGCTACTGGGCCGGCCGCGCCAGAGCGATCTAGCCGAGCTCGTCCGCGTCCATCACGCCGCCCTCGACCAGCACCTTCAGCGCCGGATCGATCGCCGGGCGATACTTCTTCCAGCGCCCCACCGATGACGAATAAAGCGGCTGGCGAACCTGCGCCGCGCTCGCTGTCGCCACTGGCGAAGCATTGTCCTGGAAGTTGAGGCACGCCTCCTCGAATGGCAGCCCGCAGAAATCCAGGAGCCGCCTTACCTGTCCTTCGAGATCGGCGACGATCTCCTCATACGCCACCTCCAGATAGCGATCCGCCGGCAGCTTCTCACGGAACACCTTCGCCATTGCATCGAACTTCACGACGTATTGCGCCGTCGTCTCCAGCGAGAAGGTGTAGTCGAGCAGCCCGCCGGTCTGCGCGAAGTCCTGCCGGTAGCTGCTCAGCACAACATCGGCCGGATGCCGCCGCAGCATGATCACCCGCGCCTCTGGCAGCGCGCGCACGATATGCGGCGCGAGCAGTGCATTGAACGGCTGCTTCTCGACGAACCTGCCCTGCAGCTCCTGTATCGCCCGAACGGCGCCGATATAGCCGCGCCCGATCTCCGCCGGATCGGCCTTCGCAGCCCCATCGATCAGCGGCCCATCGATCATCGTTGCGCCCTTCAGCCCGGTCACACGCCGCATCGCCTGCGCGAAATGGTTGGTCTCTCCTGCCGACTCCACCGCGCTATGGCTCGACAGGATACGTTCGACGAGCGTTGTCCCCGTGCGTGGCATGCCAACCACGAAGATCGGTTGCTCGCCGCCAAGCCCGCCCGTCATCGGCATGTCCGCACTTCGCATCGCCGCATCGAACCGCGCATCGTCCGCCGATACATCGTAGTTTCCGCGCCAGGCTTCCTTCGCCGTCGCCAGCCACGCCATCGACCCCGCCGCGTCGCCCAGATCCTCGTGCGCCTTGGCCAGCGCATGCCCGATGCGGTGCAGCCGCGTGCGGTCGCCCTTCACCGCGTTTGCAATCCGCATCAGCGTCGCGACCTGGTTGTCCTGCAGCGTCTGCCTCGTGATCTGCACCAGCCCCGCCCACGCCAGCGAGTTGGTCTCGTCCAGCTTCAGCGCCTCGAGATAGGCAGCCCGCGCCTCGTCGAACCGCCCCAGAAACTGCAGCGTCGCGCCGTAGTTGTACCAGTAGCCGGTCCACTTCGCCGACTTCGCCGCCCGGCCATACATCTCTGCGGCGCGCGCATGCAGCCCGGCGTTGCTGAACACCACGCCCACCGTGTCCCAGCCATACGCATCCGCCGCGCGCGTGGCCGCATCCTTCGCCGCCTTCACCGCCGCCTCGCTGCGCCCCGCCGCTTCCAGCGCCCGCGCCTTCAGCGCCCATGCCCGCCCGAACGCCGGCTTGTGCGCGATCGACCGGTCGAAGTTCGCCGCCGCCGCCGCCGCATCGCCTTCGGCCAGCTGCACCTCGCCAAGCATGTAGTAGGCCTCTGCCGTCCCCGGCGCCGCCACCAGCACCTCCGAGCACAGCGCCCTCGCCGCGGCGCGATCGCCGGCCGCAAGCTTTCGACCCGCCGCAGCGAGTTTCGCGCCGATATCCGGCCTCAGCTCCATCAGCGTGCGCAGCTTTCCGGCTTGATTTCGATGCGCGTGATGCGCATCGGCGCCGTACCGATATTGGTGATGGAATGCGGCCCCTCGGGGCCAGACCACACTGTCCGGTATCCCGGCGTCGGCGTGATCTCCTGCTTCTCCACCTCGACGAACTTGCCGTCTTCCATCCTGTACGTCGTGTAGATGAACTTGGCGCCAGCCGCCCCGCCCGTATCGCCCATCATCACGCTCGGCAGCGCATGGATGTGGATCGGCTCGGACGCCAGCGGCGGCACCAGAACTTCCAGCACCCGCACATGGTCGTCCTCGAAAACCACGGAATGCGAAAGCGGCGCGGCCGTCACGGCGTCATACTCATGGCTCGCCGGCGTGCAGAACATCGGCTCGGCCGGCAGGTGTCGCGACTGCGCGACTGCGCCGCCCGCCGCGATCACTGCAAATCCAAGAGCCGCCAGAAGTCTCATCGCCGCCTCCGCAGCGGATTAAGCGCCCTTGCGCCGTTTCCCGCAAGTGAGCGGTTCACCCTTGACCTCTTCCCCGCGCCGTGGATTAGCGACGATCCCGGAGCTGCACGATGACCGATCTGTCCTTCCGCTACGCCGTCGAGGCCGACGTACCTCCGCTCGTCGCGCTGATCGAGCGCGCCTATCGCAGTCCGGAAACCGCCGGCAGCTGGGTCTCCGAAGCCCATCTCCTCAAGGGTCCGCGGACCAGCAACGCTGAAATCTCGGACCTCATCGCCCAGCCGGATTCGCGATTTCTGATCGCCGCGCGCAACGGCCGCATTGCCGGCTGCTGCCTGATCCAGCGCCTGGGAACCACAGAATGCACAGCCGGCGACATCGGCAAGGGCAGCGCCTATTTCGGC
>DATBNA010000141.1:0-16118 GCA_036554545.1 Hyphomonadaceae bacterium | reverse complement strand
AAGCGCTTTGGCGGCTACCGGACTGTTGTCGATCAACCCTTCCCGCGCGTGGCTGAGTTCTGGTTTGACGACTACCCGGCCTGGCGAAAAGCCTTTCTCGAGCCCTCGCCGCGGTTTACGGCCCCGCCGTGGGGCGGCGCCTTTCCCTTCGCAGAAACAATATCGATCTTCATCGGCGAGAATCCCGATGTCGATTTCGTCAACGACAAGCGCGTCATTCCCTAGTCCGGGCGGCGCGATCTGCCCTGCTGTTTCCCTGCAGATCAGGGAAAGCGGCGATGAGCCGATGCTGGCCGGATGAGGGTTGCGGTGCTGGCGGCCAGCAGGGGCTCGCCTACCCTACTTTCCTCAGCGCTGTGCGGATCGTATCGACGATCTGGTCGACCTGCTGTTTTTCAATGATCAGCGGCGGGGACAGCGCGATGATGTCGCCGGTGGTGCGGACCAGCACGCCTGCGTCGAAACAGGCGCGGTGAACCTCGAGCGCCCGCTGCGTCGGCGCGCCGGCGCGCGGCTCGATCTCGATCCCGCCGACCAGCCCCAGATTGCGGATGTCGATGACATGCGGCTCGCCCCTGAGCGCATGCAGCGCCTCCTCCCAGTAGGGCGCAAGCCCCGCCGCACGCTCGAACAGCTGTTCCTCGCGATAGGTATCGAGCGTGGCGATGCCGGCGGCGCAGGCCAGCGGATGGCCGCTGCCGGTATAGCCATGAAAGAACTCGATCGGCGTTTCGGAGCTTTCGGTGATGGTATCGTAGATCTCGCGGCTCGCCGCCACCGCCCCCATCGGCACGGCGGCATTGGTGATGGCCTTCGCCATGGTGATGATGTCGGGCCGCACGCCGAAGAAGTGCGCGGCGAACGGCGCGCCCAGCCGGCCGAAACCGGTGATCACCTCATCGAAGATCAGAAGGATGTCGTGCCGGGTGCAAAGCTCCCGCAGCCGCTGCAGATAGCCCTGCGGCGGCACGATGACGCCGGTCGCGCCCGCCACCGGCTCGACGATCACGGCGGCTATGGTCGAGGCGTCGTGCAGCTGCACCAGGCGCTCGAGGGCGTCGGCCAGCTCAGCGCCGCCATGCCGCGGCATCCCGCGCGAGAAGGCGTTGCGGGCGATATCGAGCGTGTGCGGAAGGTGATCGACCCCGCCGACCAGCGGTCCGAACATCATCCGGTTGCGCGTGATGCCGCCCACCGACGTGCCGCCGAAATTGACGCCGTGATAGCCGCGCTCGCGCCCGATCAGACGGAACTTGCCCGGCTTGCCGCGCGCGCGCTGATAGGCCAGCGCCATTTTCAGCGCGGTATCGACGCTCTCGGAGCCGGAATTGGTAAAGGCGATGCGATCGAGGCCGTCGGGAAGAATACCCGCCAGGCGGTTGGCGAACTCGAAGGCCATCGGATGGCCGAGGTTGAAGGTCGTTGAGTAGTCCAGCTCCGCCGCCGCGCGCTGGATTGCGCTGACGATCCGCGGGCGGGCGTGTCCGGCGGCGACGCACCACAGGCCTGACGTGCCATCGAGAATCGCCCGTCCGTCGGGCGTGAAATAGTGCATGCCCTCGGCGCGGACGATCATGCGCGGATCGGCCTTGAACTGCCGGTTCGGCGTGAACGGCATCCAGAAGGCGTCGAGCGAGTTGGGGCGGAGCGTGTCGGCCATCTACACGCGCGCTCCCGGCCGCTGATAGACAGCCTTGCCGCCCACGAAGGTCATGTCGACATTGAGCGTCAGCAGCTCGCTGTCCGCCACCTTGAGAGGGTCCTGTTCGAGGATGCACATGTCGGCGAGCTTGCCGGCCTCAAGCGAGCCTTTTTCCTTCTCCTCCCAGGTAAGATGCGCGCCATTCGCGGTGTACATGCGGATGGCTTCCTCGCGGCTGACCGCCTCCTCGGCGCCGTGCACCGTCCCGCTCGGCCCCTTGCGCGTCGTCGCAGCATAAAGCCCGACCCGCGGATCGATGGGCAGGTTGTCGGAGGAGAACGCCATGAAGATGCCATGCTTCTTCGCCGGCGTGGCGACCGAATTGTTGTGCGCCAGCCGCCAGTCATCCAGCGTCGCCTGGTAGCGGCCTTCGAGATTGTAGAGGAAGTTGGGCTGCTGGGCGATCATGATGCCGTTCTCCGCCATCGCCTTCATCGTCTCGTCCGGCGGCATGACGGTGAAATGATCGAGGAACCAGCGATGGTCCTGCCGCGGGTTCTTCTTCAGCGAGGCCACATAGGCGTTGACCGTCTGCACGATGGCGGCATCGCCAATGGCGTGCAGGCCCATCTGCCAGCCGTATTCGCTGGCCTTGTCGACCATGTCCTGCAGTTCCTGATCGGTGAACCGGCCCTTGCCGCGGAAGCCGGGCTGGCCCTTGTAGTCCGCCAGCAGCCACGCCGTCGGACCGGTGAAGCCGCCATCGGTGAGATTCTCGCCAATGGGCCCGAGCCGAAGCTGGTTGTCGCCATCGCCGGACTTCATCCCGAAGGCCTTCATGCGGGCCTCGCCGGGAAAGCTGATGTAGAGCGCGGCGCGCGGCAGGTCCGCGCCCAGCTCGTCGTATATGCCGCGCATGCGGCGGTAGGTAAGGCCCGAGCCTGACCGGTCGGGCTGGCCTTCCACCGGTTCATCGCCAATGCCTGTGGAGGCCGACTGGAACGAGGTGATGCCGAAGGGCAGAAGGTTCTTCAGCGCCTGAATGAAGCTCGGACGCAGCGTCTCGAACGTGTCATCCGGCACGAGACGGGTGAAGAGATCGAATCGCTCGCGGATGATGCCGTTGGGCTCGCCTGATGCATCCTTCTCGATCAGGCCGGCCTCCGGATCCGGCGTGGCGCGCGTGATCTTCGCCAGCTCCAGCGCGCGGGAATTGCCGACTGCGGAATGCGCCCCGGCCCGCGTCAGCACCACGGGATTGTCCGGCGTCGCGGCATCGAGGTCTGCGCGCACAGGATTGCGCTTCTCGGCAAGCAGCGCCTCATCCCAGCCATAGCCGGTGATCCATTCGCCCTTGCCCAGCTCCGCTGCCTTGGCCCGCAGCTTCTCCTGCAGCTCGGCGATGGATTTCACCTTGTCCGGCTCGATGGCCCGCGGCGACAGCGAATAGATATGGACATGCGTGTCGTTGAAGCCCGGCATCAGCGTCCGCCCGGCAAGGTCGATGGTTGAGGGGGCCGACCAGGCATCGAGCAGCTCCGGCCCGCCGACAGCGGCGATGCGACCGTCCTTCACGGCGACGGCGCTGGCTCTCGTGAACCTCGCGTCGACGGTAAGAACCTGACCGCCATGGATGATCAGGTCGGCCGCCTGTGCGGCGGGCCTTGCCTGACATGCGGCGAACAGGGCCGCCGAGCCGCCCAGCAGAACCTCGCGCCGTCCCAATCTCATCGCTGTCTCCTCTGATCGCGAAAGCCTAGACCCGCTCCATCCGGCCTCCAAGCGGGTTGCCAAGCGCGCGAAGTCGATAGCAACTGACAAACGTGCAAGGGCTGCGCGGCGCCGTAGCGGCAAGTCCTCGCTGGAGCGGAACGAGGGGAGTCATCATCTTGGAACAACCGATCGCGTCCGATCCGCAGCAGGCTGCGCCGAAGCTCACAAAGTCGCTGCGGGCGCGACATGTCACGATGATCTCGATCGGCGGCATCATCGGCGCCGGTTTATTCGTGAACTCCGCCAACGCCATCGCCAGCATCGGGCCGGCCGTCATCGTCAGCTACCTGCTGACCGGCCTCATCGTCCTGCTGGTCATGCGAATGCTTGGCGAGATGGCGATGGCCTGGCCGGAAACCGGCGCCTTCACGGAATTCTCGCGCCTCGCCCTCGGGCCGCTCGCCGGCTTCGCCTCAGGATGGCTCTACTGGTACTTCTGGGTGATCGTTGTGGCGATCGAGGCGATCGCCGGCGCAAGGATCATCGCTCTCTGGTTTCCGGATGCGCCGGTGTGGGCCACAGGCCTCGTGCTCACCATCGGCCTGACGGGCTCGAACCTGTTGTCGACGCGTTCCTATGGCGAGTTCGAGTTCTGGTTCTCCTCGATCAAGGTGGCGGCCATCATCGTCTTCATCGTCGTGGCGGCGAGCTACGCCTTCGGCTTTACCTCGCCTGCCGGCCAGACCTTCGGCAACTGGTTCGACATCGGCGGATTTGCGCCTTTGGGCTGGGCGCCTGTCCTGGTCGGCGTCACGACCCTGATCTTCACGCTGGTCGGCGCCGAGATCGCCACCGTCGCCGCGGCCGAGGCCAACGAATCCGAGCGCATGATCGCCAACCTGACGACAACGCTGGTCGTACGGATCCTGCTGTTCTACGTCGGATCGGTCGCCCTGATTGTCGCCGTCGTCCCCTGGAACGAGGTCGTCACCGGCATTTCGCCCTTTGCCGCCGCGCTGGACCGCATCGGCATTCCTGGCGCCGCGCTGGTGATGAACATCGTCGTGCTGGTTGCGGTCCTGTCCTGCCTCAATTCAGGCATCTATGTCGCCTCGCGCGTCCTGTTCACGCTGGCGGCCAAGGGCGATGCGCCACAATGGCTGGTGCAGGTGGACCGGCGCGGCGTGCCTTCCCGCGCCATCCTTATCGCCGCCCTCATCGCCTGCATCGCGGTTGGCGCGTCGGTAATTTCACCTGACCTTGTCTTTGCCTTTCTGGTCAACGCCACCGGCGCCCTGATGATCTTCGTCTATATGGGAGTCGTCATCTCGCAGCTTGTGCTGCGCCCGCGGACGCCGCCCGAAAGACTGCATATCCGGACATGGTTCTATCCCTGGAGCGGCTATCTCACCATCGCTGCGATGCTCGCGGTTCTTGTCGCCATGACGCTGAAACAGCAGAGCGCCATCGAGCTCGGGGCCAGCACCGCCTGCCTTGCTGTCGTGGTCGTCTGCTATTTTGTCTTCCGGCGCCGCCGCCCCTCGCCGGCGCCAGCGGCGGACTGAGGCTGAGGCGATCATCTTGCCTCCGCCTCCTGGCGGTTCGGCGCCGGCTGTGCAGTTGGGCTCAATGGTGAATTCCATCCGGACCGTATTCTGATCGAGCATAGGGGCTCCGAACCCTGACCGCGCACCCGTCCGGCATTTTCCCTGCCGTTGCGCAAAGGATTCGGTGCTGTGCCTGCAGAATTTCCCTGCTCACTCCTGCAGGAAATTTCGGAAATACGCTTGTCCTGCTGCTGGTTTACCGGCGTTTTCGGACGACCAGGCGCGTCTGCCCTGCAGATTTCCCTGCTGATTTCGCTGCTGCCAGGGAAAGCCTGCATCCACGACCTCAAGGCCGGTGCAGCGCGACTGACCGGCGAAGCGGGAATGCATGTGCGGAAATGTCCGGCGTCGGCGCCGGATTCCCGGCTCGGCGAAACGAAAACGGGGCGAGGATGTCCGACCCGCGGCTCGCTGTTCGCTATTCCCTGCTACCGGCGAGCGCAGCGAGCTCAGAACCGGTTCTTCACCAGCATCACTTCCATCACCCGCTTTCCGTCGGCGGGGTCCAGCCCCATGAAGGAGATGACCTTGTTGAGGAAGTCGGCCTCGACAGGAAGCAGCGCGCCGTCGGCGAGGATGATGTCGACGCAGTGGGCGAACACGGGCAGGCGCATGTCCATCGGCAGCGACTCGCAGGCCTCGCGCAGGCCGTCGGGGCGGGTCTTGAGCCGCTGATTGACGGCGTTGTTGGCGGCGGCGAGCTGGTTCGGGTTGACCGATTTCAGCGCGCGCGAGCGGCGGGACAGCGCCTGGATCTCGGCCTGCTCTTCCAGGGTGACATTGCCGTCGGCAACCGCCGCGGACAGCAGGAGGCAAAGGAACGCCTCCGGCACGGACCAGTCGGTGTTGCGCTGCTGCTGGAACTGCTGCGTGAGCTTGTCGAGATCGAAGGAGGTGGATCGCGCCGGCTCCGGCGCCGCCTGGAAGATGTTCAAAACTTCCGCCATTTCAGAAAGTCCTCCTAACAGATCTACTCACCAGGACATCAGATACCATTTTCCGGCGCCGGAACAGCAGCGGCGCAGCGCCGATCGTGCATGACGCCGCCGGCCATCCGCCCGGATCGCGCAAGTCTCAGGTCGGGCTGCCCGAACCGCCGCTCGGCGTAATCCGCGGCCGGGCGGGCGTCGTATCCGGCGCCACAACCACCGGCTTGTCGATCCGCGTGAACTCCTTCTGCAGGTCGGCGACATACTTCGCCAGCGTCTGCTCGGCAGCCTCCCGCCACGGCGGCGCCTGCTTCAGGCGCTCGGGAATCCCCGGCGTGCCCGGGCGGCGCGCCAGAACCTCTTCGATGTTCTTGTGCAGCGCCGCTGCGTCGGTCTTCAGCTTCTCGATCTGGCCGTACTGCAGCGTCAGGTCGCCGATCGCCTTGTCGCGCTGAGCCAGCGTCGCGGTCTGCTCGCCGATCGTCTTGTCGCGCGCGGCCAGCACTTTCGTCTGGTCGGCGATCGTCTTGTCGCGAACCGCCACCAGGTCCTGCGCCTGCGCGTACTGGTAGTAGAAGAAGCCGGTGCCCGCGATCGCCGCGCCCAGCAGCAGGACGACAAGCGCGCCCAGGAAGCCGCGGGAGATCAGCAGACCGCCCTTCTCTTCCTCACGCGGCTTTGGCGGCGGAGGCGGCGGAGGCATTTCGACGAAGACCGTTGGAACGGGCCCTTGCGAGTATTCGCCTGATGATGGAGCCGCCATTCTCTAATCCCCTATGCAATCACAGCTTCTAGTTCGGCCTGCAGTCGTTCACGCGGTAGAAGGAATAGAACGCGCTCGCCGCATCGTATTGCGCCTGTGTGAGATCCACCTGGGCGCTGAGGCCGGCGCATCCTTCAACAACGCCTGTCCCGTATTCCAGCAGATCCCGGACCGCCGGCGGCGTCGATGTCGCGCCTGGCCAGGTAAAGCTCAGAGGCTTCGGCGGCGGCGCGCCGGCGCGCGTGGCCTCCCGGAGACCCTGCTCGAAGGCAAACTTCGCCGCGTCCCGCGAAATGGATTTTGCAGTCGCCGGGGCATACTGCGCATGCCGCAGATAGAACATGCCGCGCAGCAGGAGGCCTTCGGGCTGGTCGCTGCCGGCGCACCAGATCGAATTGCTGTCGCTGACGCTGGCGCCGCCGCGCAGGATATGGGCGACACACGCCTGCTCGCGATAGGGCGATTCGCTGCCGCCTACCCTCACCGCCATGTCGGCGTAGTCGACCGCTTCCTTGGAAGCCGCCCCGCCGCGCGCCTTGATCAGGCTGAGATAGTAATAGGCGTCCGCCTTGACCTTGGTCTGGCCCGGAGGCGGCGCGCCTGTCGCCCCGCCGGTGGCGCTGACAACCTGCAGGAAATGCTGCTCGGCTTCGCCAAACATCGACTGCGTGAAGTAGTTCTTCGCCAGCTGGAGCCGCGAGCCTACCGAGGTCGGATCCGCAGCCAGCGCATCCAGAAGCGTCCTGCGTACATCCTCGACGCGGTTGGGCTGCTGGCCCTGCACATCGGCGAGCGTGATCAGGAAACCGGCCTTGGTGGCTGCCGGAAGCCCGGGCTGTGCGAGCAGGGCCCGATAGGTTGCTTCGGCATCCTTGTAGGCCGCCTGCTTTTCCGCTCCCTCATTCAGACCACGCGCGTACTCGACCTGCGTTTCGGCAAGTTCTGATCCAATCCGCAGCGTTGCGCCGCCGGCCGCGGCGGCCTTGTAGGACGCGATCGCCTCGCGGAGCTGGCCCATGCCGCGCATCGAACGCGCAAGGCCGGCGTTCGCCGCCGAAGCCTTGACGCCGGTCGGTCCCGCGTTCAGCGCTTCGGCATACGCATCGCGCGCACGCGAATACCAGGACACCCGCTCGACCTCCGGCGCCGAGCGCGCGATCACCAGGCGTGCATCGCCCAGTCCGAGATTGAGATCGAGATTCCTCGGCTCAAACCGCAGCGCCTTCTCATAAAGTGCAACCGCACGCTGTGCCGCCGGCGAATCGCCGGTGTCGGGTTTCAGTTCGCTGGCGCCCGCCTTCACGGCGGCGTCGATCAGGTTGCGACGCGCATTCTCGCGCAGCGTCGCATCGATGCCCGGTCCGCCTTCGGCAATCGTGGCGAAGCCGTCGATCGCATTGTTGAAGTCCAGCGTGCCGCCGGCCCGGTTCTGGTAGGCCATCGCCCGCTGGAACACTACCGAGTTGTAGAGCGCCGATCCTCTCGGCACGCTGCCCAGAAGCTCGTCCAGCGATGCGATGGTCTTGCCGTAGAGCATCGCGCGATCGGGCGAGGTCGGCTGAAGCGCTCCTGCCTGCCCGGAATAGGCGACGGCAAGCTGATACTTGGCGTCATCGCGCGTCGCGGCGCCGCCGCGCGCGTCCTGCGCAACGCGCTCGAGAATCGGAGACGACTTGTTGAATTCGCCGAGACGGTTGTAGGCCGTGCCGGCGTGCAGGCCGGCATTGGCCAGCTGGTCGGGAAACTTCCTGGCCGTGTCGAATTGCTGCGCGCAGCCGTCAGCAATCGACCGGAGCTGCGCTTCGGGCAGCGTCAGCGGATACTTGAAACAGTCGTCGGGACTTTTCTTGAACGCCGGCGGCGCCCGCTGAGCATCAGCGCCTGCCGCACTGGCCGCTATCGCCGAAATGACGGCGAGCCGGGACCAGAATCCGAGCTTGCCAATCGCGCCTCGCATCCCATCCACCCACATTTTATCGCACCCTGATTAACCTTTATGGACGAAATCAGCGGGCGCCAAGGGCTTCTGCTGGTGTTTCACCGGGTTCCATCAGGACGCGAAAACACCGCCGTGAATCGGGTCTTCCAACCGCCTGCCGTCGCCGGCTAGATCAATGATAGTCAGGCCGCGGCACGGTCTGCGGCCGCCGCGCCAGACCTTTGTATTCGCAATGTCATTCCTGCCGTGCGCGGCACATGCGGACGCCGCACCCTGCTCGAGCGACGGTACGTTTCCGCAATGACACCGCCGTGAAATGTGGCGGATGCCCCGGATTTCGGGCGCCGGGCGACAGCCAGGATCCCTCCCCCGGCGGCGACAATACCTTTCCGAACCGGGCCGATAGATGCTTAATTGCCACTGTGCCGTAAGCGAGACGGCGTCTCAGGTGGATCGGGGTGACCTGCGCAGATGTCCAATGCGCTTCTCCTCAAACTTGTCGCGGCCAAAAAAGACGGCGCGGACATCCGCGTCGTCCTCACGGAGATTCTGGAGAGCAAGTGCCTGTCCGACAGCCGCATCTCGACGCTGGCCTTCATTTCCTGGCTGGCGGCGACCCTGATATTTGTCGCCGCCGTCGCCGGGCTCGTCATTGGCGACGGGATGCGGAACGTTCCGGTCTTGTCGCTCATGTCGTCAATGGACGATGCGCACCTGCAGGCCGCGGCGACCGCCTGCGCGATCGTATCGAGCGTTCTGTTCATGACCTTCCTTCGCTTGCGGCAGGAACAGACGAAACACACGTTTCTTCTGATCCTGGTCATGGACGGCAGCATCAGGGAGGCGGCCAGCCTTCTCTTCAACGGCGGCCGCGAAAGCAAATCAGGAATGGCGATTGAAGCAGCGGACGTCGTGCTCGGATCGATAATCTAGCGAGCCGGCAGAGCGGACGCGGGGAGACGTGGGATGAACCAGCCAACAGACACAGGCGCAGCGGCGCGCCTTCTTGTCGACCAGATGCAGCGCGAGCGCCGCTCTTTCTGGGGCATCCTCGGCGTCTTCTTCCTGTTGCTGACCGGCATCGGCGGCATGATCGTCTACCAGATGCTGGAGCTGAAGACGTTTGCGGAAGATGCGCGGGCGCAGAGATTCCAGGAAATCGGCGAACAGTCGCTGGCGCTCAGCGAACTGCGCTCGCAGCAGAACGACGGCGCCGTCGCCCAGCGCGAGGCGGTCAACCAGAGGGTCGAAGCCCAAAGAACGATCGACGTAGTCTACCGCGCCCTGCGGGCGAGCCCGGACAGCCTCGTCAAATCCGCCGAGACCTATGCCAAGCAGCACTTCCTCGGCCGGACCCTGAACCAGTCCAGCGCTACCGTCGTCACCGGCGCGCTCGATTCCAGGCGGCTGACCTCCGGGCAACGCGCACTGCTGCGCGCCGCAATCGATGACTGGAACATGCCGAACACCGTTCCCGAGGCGGATCTCGCGGCGGCTTGGCCAAAGGTGGAGGCAAACTCCAAGGCGCTGATTGCTGACCGCAAGCTGAGGTATTTTGGCTACGCCGCCCGCGCCGCCTATCGCTTCCGGCAGGCCAATAGCGGCGCGGTCTACATGGACTGGGATAATGGCTGCAAGGAGTTGATCGACGAGGCGACCAGCGCGCTCGGCGTTGAGGATCCTGCCGCAAACGAGGGCGTGAGTCCCGATGCCGCAGGCCTCAATCTTCGTTACTGGCGCGGCCAGTGCTGGCGCCGGCATGGCGAGCCGGAAAAGGCCCGTGCGGAATTCGAGCAGATGATGCGGCTAGCAGGAAGCGATCGCCTCCCCGCCACCAACCCGCTCAAGTTCCAGGCCTATCATGGTATGGGCACGGTGATGACGACGCTGCTCGATGAAGGGCAGAAGTCTCCCGAACAGCGCACGAAGGAAGTCGCCGACGCCATGTCGTATCTGGTGAACGCAGGCGAGTTCCGCGTCCAGTCCGGCATGACCGAAGTCGGCAGGGTCAACTCCACCGGCAATATCGGCTTCCTCCTCCTCAAGGAGAATACGCAGGAAGGCCTGGTGAAAACGCTGGAGCACACCGGCGCGGTCGACGAGGTCCACACCAGCACATGGAACCTGGTCGCCGAACTCGTCGCGGCGCGTGCGCTCAGGCAGAAAGGGCTTCCTTCCGACTTCAGCGATGCGTCGCTGAAGGAAAAGGCGGCCGCTCTGCGCGAGAAATATTCGCCGGAGGCGCTCGACGAGATCATCTTCCGCACGCTGGCGAAACTTGCCTATCAGCAGAAATCTTCGCTGCCGAAGCGGGAGCTCACCAAGATCCTCGACGCGTCCCACCATCCCGTGCTCGAGGAAGCCGACGCCTGTATCGAACAGCGTCTCGCCTGCTATCGCAGCAGCTACCGCGCCGGCTGAGTGCGTCGAAAGATTCGGTGGAGACGGCGCCTGCGTCAGGCAGCGATCAGAACTTGTTCTTGATCAGCAGGACTTCCATCACGCTCTTGGCGTCTTCGGCCGGCAATTCCATCATCGTGGTGATGCGATTGAGGAAATCCGCCTCGACAGGATGAAGGTTGCCATCCGACAGGATGATGTCGACGCAGTGCGCAAAGACCGGCAGACGCATGTCACTGGGAAGCGCGCCGCAGGCTTCGTCCAGTCCGTTCTTCCGTTCCGCCAGCCGCTTCTGGATGACGGCGTTGATCTGGGCCAGCTGATTCTGGCTCAGCGATTTCAGCGCCCGTGAGCGCATCAGCAGGGCCTTCACCTCTTCCTGCTCTTCGCGGGCAAAGACGCCGTCCACCGAGACCGCGCACAGCAGCAGGCAGAGAAAGGACTCCGCGACCGTCCAGTCCGTATTCCTGTTCTTGCTGAAGTCAGCGGCCAGCTTCTCGAAGTTGAAATTCGAGGGGGGCCTCTCAGGCGGCGCCTGGAATATATTGATGACAGGGCTGAGATCGTTCGCCATGACCTTCCCCACCGATCCTTTCCGTTTCGGCGGGACGATGGAGGGAACGGGGCTGAAAGGCAAGCGGGCTTCGGTGCAGGGGCAGGATGCCTGTGGACGTCTATTCCCCGGGGAAAACCGCAACAAATCTGTCGCCTGAAATCCCGGCAAGGTGTGGCGAAATCCGGCAGGTGATCGACCCAGCGGCAGAGAATCAATGACGCTGGCCTAGTGAAAATCCCGCGACTTCGGCAGCACGCGTACATTTCGAGGGTGGCGCCACATGCTGTCGCCGGGCTGTGGATGGGCGACTTCATCGCCGCGTGAGAGCTCGATGTCGGACGAGAAATCCTCCGACAGCCTCTGCAGCTCGGACGTGCGGTCGACCAGGCGAGCGCCTATCAGGTGAGTGACGCCTTCCTTGCTTTTCTGCGCCCTTCCTTCGACCAGCAGCAGCCGCGCGCCCATCGTCTCGGCGCGGAACTTTTCGAACACCTTCGCCCAGAGGAGGACGTTGGTGATGCCGGTCTCGTCTTCCAGCGTGATGAAGATCGCATTGCCTTTGCCGGGCCTCTGGCGGACGAGGATGATGCCCGCGGTCCGCGCCCATTTTCCGTCCGGCAGCGCCGACGTGTCAGCGCAGGTAAGAATGCCCTCCCGACGGAAAACAGGGCGCAGGATCTGCATCGGATGAGACTTCAGCGACAGCCGCGCTGTCTGGTAGTCGGCCGTGACGTGTTCGCCCAGCTGCATTTCCGGCAGCACGACATCAGGATCGGCGCCGAGTTCCTTTGCCTCGGAAACCGCGAACAATGGAAGCGTCGAGCTGTCCGGCAGTCGCCGCACTCCCCACAAGGCGTCGCGGCGGTCGAGACCGATCGAACGAAAGGCATCAGCGTCAGCAAGCTTGCGCAGCAATGAAGAAGGAACTCTTCCCCGCTCGCGCATTTCCTCGATGCTGCCATAGCCGCCCCCGCGGCGTCGCACGAGATTGCCGGCGTCTTCTTCGACAACGCCGTCCAGCTGCCTGAAGCCCAGCCGGAGCGCTGGCGGCTGATCTCCACGCCGTTCAAGCGAATTGTCGTAGAAGCTGTGATTGACGTCGGCCGGGAGGATTTCCGCGCCATGCTCCTGCGCGTCACGAATGATCTGCGCCGGCGCATAGAAGCCCATCGGCTGCGAGTTCAGCAACGCGCAGGCAAAGGCGGCAGGATGATATTTCTTTATCCATGACGACACATAGACGAGCTGCGCAAACGCGGCCGCATGGCTTTCCGGAAAACCGTAGGAGCCAAAACCTTCGATCTGCTTGAAACAGCGCTCGGCGAAGTCGCGCTTGTACCCGCGGCGCACCATGCCTTCGATCATCTTCTCCCTGAACAGGTGTATCGTTCCGACATTGCGGAATGTCGCCATCGCGCGACGCAACCTGTTGGCGTCCTCAGGCGAAAACTCTGCTGCGACGATCGCAAGCTTCATCGCCTGCTCCTGAAACAGCGGAACGCCATAGGTCTGCCAGAGCAGATCCTTGAGTTCGTCGGCCGGGCCGTGCTCAGGCGCTGGCGATGGAAATTCCACCTTCTCGACGCCGTTTCGCCGCCGCAGATAAGGATGAACCATGTCCCCCTGGATCGGACCCGGCCGGACAATCGCGACTTCAATGACAAGATCGTAGAAAATCCTCGGCTTGAGCCGCGGCAGCATGCTGATCTGCGCCCGGCTCTCGACCTGGAACACGCCCAGCGAGTCGCCCTTGCAAAGCATGTCGTATACGACCGGGTCTTCAGCCGGAATGCTCTGCAGCGTCAGCTTTGGCGCGCCACTGCATTCATGGATCAGATCGAAGGCCTTGCGAATGCAGGTAAGCATTCCGAGCGCCAGCACATCGACCTTCATCAGGCGAAGTTCGTCGATATCGTCCTTATCCCACTCGATGAAAGTACGCTCGTCCATCGCCGCATTGCCGATAGGCACAAGCTCGTCGAGCCGGTCGCGGGCCAGCACAAAGCCGCCAACATGCTGGGAAAGATGGCGTGGGAATCCCAGCAGCCTGTTCGCCAGCCGCAACGCCCGATGCAGGACAGGATTGTTCGGATCGAGGCCCGCCTGGCGCAGCTGGCTGTCGGCAGGCGCATCGCCCCAGCTTCCCCAGACCAGGCCGGAAAGCCGTGCGGTGACATCGTCGGTAAGCCCAAGCGCCTTGCCGACTTCGCGCATCGCACTCCGCGGTCGATAATGGATTACGGTCGCGGCGATCCCGGCGCGATGGCGGCCATAGCGGTCGTAGATGTACTGGATCACCTCTTCGCGACGCTCGTGTTCAAAATCAACGTCAATGTCCGGAGGCTCCAGTCGCTCATCGGACATGAAGCGCGCGAACAGCAGATTGAACGTGTTGGGGTCCACTGAGGTGATCCCCAGTACATAGCAAACGGCGGAGTTGGCCGCCGATCCTCTTCCCTGACAGAGGATGCCGCGGTTTTTTGCGAAGCGCACGATGTCGTAGATCGTCAGGAAGTATCGCGCGAGGTTGTGCCTGCGGATGAAATCAAGTTCGAAATCGAGAAGCTTCTCGACCTTCTCCGGCGTCCCCTCCGGATAGCGCATGCGAACATGCTCGCTTGTCAGGTAGTCCAGATACTCCTGGTCGTTCCAGCCGGGAGGCACCGGCTCGTCAGGATATTCATAGCTCAGCTCGCCGAGGTCGAAGTCGATACGCGTGAAGAAGTCCTGCGTTTCCTGGATCGCCTCGGGCGCCTTGCGAAAGAGCCGAGCCATCTCCTGCGGCGGTTTCAGGTGACGCTCGGCATTCGCTTCGAGAAGCCGCCCTGCCTCCTCGAGCCGCACGCCTTCCCGAATGCAGGTCATGATGTCCTGCAGGTCGCGCTGGCTTGCGGAATGGTAGAGCGCATCGTTCGTGGCGATCAGCGAAACATGCGCTTCTGCCGCGATCATCTTCAGCCTTTCGAGACGCCGCGCGTCGTTTCCCTTGCGCAGCATCCTTGCCGCAAGCCACACCGCTCCAGGAGCGCTCTGCGCAATACGCATGAGCTGGACTGACAGGTCCTCCAGGTCTTCTCCCGGCATCACGATCATCAGGAGATCGTTCTTGTGCGCGAGAAGATCGTCGAGCTTGAGGAGACACTCACCCTTGTTCGCCCGTTTCTTCCCGGGAGGCGGGCGCCTGTTGCCAACAGTAAGCAGCCGGCAGAGCTGTCCCCACCCGGCGCGGTTTTCCGGATAGGCGACGATGTCTGGCGTCCCATCCGAGAAAACGAGGCGCGCGCCAACTGCGAGCCTGAACTTTTCAGCCCGAGCCTTGATCTCTTCCTGAAACTCCGCGAGGGCCTCTTCGTGCGGATGTTCGACCCACGAAAGCTCGCCAGGCGATCCGCCATCGCGAACCTTCGTCGGCGCAGGCAAGCCGTCCTCACGCAGACGCTTGAGTGACGCCCAGGCGCGGACGACGCCTGCCAGCGTATTGCGATCCGCAACTCCAATTCCCGTGTGTCCCAGCAACAGGGAAGAAAGCACCATGTCCTGCCCGGTTGAGGCCCCGCGAAGAAACGAGAAGTTCGTCGCCGCGACAGGCTCCGCATAAGGAGGCGAAGATGGAGACGGCGGCCTTGCATCCGTCTTCTGCCGAAACGGGATGACGTTGCCGGCGGGGTTCATGCGAAGACCCCGTGGACATACCAGCGCGGTGATTTCTCATCGCCATATTCCCCGGAGCGGAAGAGCCAGAAGCGGCGGCCTTCATCGTCCTCCACGCGATAATAGTCGCGCGCGGCCGTTTCGGATGTCCGCCACCATTCGGGGGCGATGCGTTCGGGCCCTTCGGCGCGGGCGACGACGTGCTTCTTCCGCCGCCAGCTGAAATGCAGCGGCGGGCCGTCCGGAACCTGCGCGATCGCCTCGACCGGCTGGGGCGGATCGAACATCTGCGCCGGGCGCAGCGGCGGTTCGTCTTCTTCAGGCGCCGGCCAGACAGGCGATGTCAGCGGATTGAAGACGGCAGGAACCGCTTTTGCCGCGCGATCCGGATTGTGTGTGTCTTCGGGAAGGAAGCGCAGCACGCGATCCTGCCCAAAACGCACAGACAGGCGATCGGCAAGATCGGCGACATCGTCTGTCTCGATGGCGTGGCCATCGAGACCTGGCTGACGCACGTCGAGCGGCTCGGTCACCGGCAATGACAGGCGAATGATGTCGAAGCCGAAACCCGGATCGATGGGATCGGCCAGCGAGTCCAGCTTTTCCCGGAAGAGGCGGAGGATCGTCTTCACCTCGCGCATCGGCCGGCCCGTCTCGACGACGATGCGGCGGACGGCGCCGTCGGCGCGGAAGAAACTCGCCTCGAATACACGCCCGCCCTCGCGCCGCTGGCCCAGCTTCTCCGCGGCGTCCGTCGACAGATCGACGATCGCCGCCTCGATGTCCTCCACGCGCCCGATCGGTTCGGCAAAGCGGCGCTCCACCCAGAGCATCGGCGCAGGCCGCCGCGGATCAAGCGGCGGATCCGCCTCGCCCAGCACGCGGCGGAGGCGCAGCGTCATCTTCTCCCCGAACCTC
>DATBNA010000024.1:0-8682 GCA_036554545.1 Hyphomonadaceae bacterium | reverse complement strand
CCGCGGACCTGGCGCAGGCCCGTTTCGATCTTCGTCACGTCGGCGACGTCGCCCGGCTTCATGCCGAGCGCGGCGTGGACGTGGCCGTCGTAGGCCGGGTCTTCCGTGATCCAGCAGGCGGCCCAGCCCATGGCGTTGGCGGCGATCATCAAGGTCTGGCAGAGTGCGGCCGACGATAGCTGCTGCTCCCACACCGGCGTCTTCTTGGGATCGTGCACCGGCGAGGAAATCACAGCGAGCACCACCGGCGCTCGCAGGGGCAGCTTGCGTTCGTCGTCGAGCTGTTCCGGAGTTGCATCGGGCTGACGCAGGTGGCGCGCAGCGGCGAAGTATTCGCCGAGCTTCTCGCGCGCCGAGCCCTCGATGATCAGCACACGCCAGGGTTCGAGCTTGCGATGGTCCGGCACGCGCATGGCGAGCCGCAACATCATGTCGAGATCGGCGGCGGACGGCCCCGGCGCGGTGAGCATCGCCACGGGAGTCGAACGGCGCAGCGCAAGCAGGCGCAGCGTTTCCGGACTTTCCCTTGCCGGGTCGAGCGGAGCGCCGATCTCGGGCGGCGGGGGCAGGTCGGGCCGGATCGGCATCCTACTGTTGCGCCGGGGGCGTTGCAGGCGTTTCGGTCGGCGGCGTGGCGGGTGCGGCAGGCTCAGCCGGCGGAGCCGCGCCGAGCAGGGCGTCGATCTCCGCCGACATGCCTGCGTAGCTCGCATCATGTATTTCGCGATCGTTGATGAGGAAGGTTGGCGTCGAATTGATCCCGCGCGAGAAGCCTTCTTCCTGCGATTGCTGCACGCGTCCGATATTCTTTGGGTCGCTGATGCACTTTTCGACCTGCTCAGGGCTCAGCCTGAAATCCTTGCCGAGATCGATCATCGCCTGCTTGGCCTCGCCGCGCTGCGAGGCCCGTTCGATGTCCATCTGCTTTTCGAACGCCTTGTCGATGACGGCGAACCATTCGCCCTGGCCGACACAGCGCGCGATCGAGAAGATGGCGGCGTCGACCGGCGGGTTGTGCGAGGGGAATTCGCGGAAGACGAACTTGATCTTGTTCGTGTCGATATAGCCGGCCTTGAGCTGGGCCCAGTTCTGGTCGTGCCAGGCCTTGCAGCCGGGGCAGGTCGGCGCGCCGTACTCGACAATGGTGACTTTCGCATCCGCCGGCCCGACGAAGCTGTCGCCTTCCAGCGGCGTAAGGTTGGCCCGCGCCTGTGGCCCGCAGGCGGCGGCAAGAGCAAGGGCGGCGATCGCTGCGCCGACAGATCTCAGAAACATCGAAGGCTCCGGTCAGGGTTGGCGGAACCTAGAGCCTTGAACGCCTGACGGGAAGGGCAACGGCGGACTCGGCATCCGCCGCATTGCGCCAAGTCGTGATGTCCTGGTCAGGCCACACGATGGCCGTGCATGAGCGGGACAACGCTGGCGAAATAACGCAGTTTTTGCAGACCTTCATTCCCACCAAATCCAGCTTGCAGAGCAAATTTCGGTATCGGCCTTGAGCCGGATCAACAACGGGGCCGTTGTTCCATGCGATTTGAGGCGTTGCGCAGCCAGGGAACCCGAACATGAGCACGCGCACCGTATCGACCTGGGACATCAGTGTTGGGCCTCGGAACCTGCCCGGCATACTGGCGATTCCAGCGGCAAGTCGCGGCCTGGTCATCTTTGCGCACGGAAGCGGATCGAGCAGATTGTCCCCGCGCAACGCGCATGCCGCCAGACGGCTTCAGGCCGTCAACATCGCCACGCTTCTGTTCGACCTGCTGACGGAAGCTGAAAGCGCAGATCGTCGAAACGTCTTTGACATCCCGCTGCTGGCGTCGCGCGTCGTCGACGCCATTTCGTGGGCGCGATCCGACCAGCGCACGAAGTCACACGCCGTCGGCCTGTTTGGAGCAAGCACCGGCGCCGGCGCCGCGCTGCTTGCGGCCTCGCAGCGCCCGAATGATGTGGCCGCTGTCGTTTCAAGAGGCGGACGTCCCGATCTTGCTGGCGAGGCGCTGCCCAGCGTGCGCGCGCCGACACTTCTGATCGTCGGCGGGAATGACCGCGATGTTCTGGCCTTGAACCACGCAGCCGCCGCGCGGATGACGTGCGAGAAAAGCGTCATGGTGATTCCCGGCGCGGGGCACCTGTTCGAAGAGCCCGGCACGCTGGAACTGGCGCTGACCGCGGCAGGCGCCTGGTTCCTCAAATACATTCCCGGAGGTCACACATGAGTGGATTGCGTTTCGTTGACCGGGCCAGCGCCGGACGGTCGCTGGCCCGCGAGGTCGCCAAGCGACGCTTTGAACAGCCGGTCGTGTATGCATTGCCGCGCGGCGGTGTGCCGGTCGCTGCGCCGATCGCAGCGGCGCTGGACGCGCCGCTTGACCTGTTGATGGTGCGCAAGCTGGGCGTGCCTTCGCAGCCAGAACTGGCGGCCGGGTCTGTCGTCGATGGTGAAACGCCGGACGTCATCCTGAACGAGGGAATCGTGCGCGCAGCGGGCCTGACCGGCGCCGATCTGAAGAGGCTGGGTGACGCCGAATTGAAGGAGATCGAACGCCGCCGTCGGATCTACCTGCCGGATCGGGCGCCAGTCTCGGCGCAGGGGAAGACCGCAATACTTGTCGATGACGGCATTGCCACCGGGGCGAGCATTCGCGCCGCGATAACAGCGGTGCGCCGGCGCAACCCGCTCAGGATCATTGTCGCCGTCCCGGTCGCATCGCGCGAAGCGGTAGAGGAACTGCAGAAGGTAGTGGAGGAAGTAATTTGCCTGGTGATCCCGCCGTGGTTCGGAGCGGTCGGCTATTTTTATGACGACTTCCATCAGGTGGGCGACGATGAGGTCGTTACGTTGCTGGCCGGCGCGAAGCGGGACCGCGATCCAAGTCAGAGGTCGCAATGATTGCCCGTTCTCCTGCAGGTGAAGCTGAACTGGCGAGCTTCGTGCGAATGAATTCGGAGTCATTGCCGGCGCTGGACCAGCCTGAAGCTTTCGCGTCGCATTTCGACCAGTTCGCAGATGCGCGTGTCGTCCTGCTTGGCGAGGCGACGCATGGAACCGCAGAATTCTACCGGGCCCGCGCTGCAGTAACACGACGCCTCGTCGAGAAGCACGGCTTTCGCATACTTGCCATCGAAGGCGATTGGCCTGACACGGCGGAACTCGATCGCTATGTGCGCGCCCATGGAAAATGGGGAGAGCGCAGCGCCTTCGTGAACTTCCCGCGGTGGATGTGGCGCAACCAGGAATTCGCCACGCTGCTGGCGGACCTCCGGGTCTGGAATGAAGGCCGGCCCCTGGCGGATCGTGTCGCCGTGCGCGGACTGGATGTCTACAGCCTGGACAAGTCGATCGCTGCCGTGCTGGCCTATCTTGATCGTGTCGATCCCTCCGCCGCGGTCGATGCACGCCGGCGCTACGCATGTCTCACGCCCTATCTCGGTCAGCCGCAGAAATACGGCGCGCTGGCGCACTACACCGGCCAGACCTGCGAGGATGCAGCAGTTGAGCAGCTGGTCGCGCTGCTGGAGGAGCGGTTGAGCTACCTGCGCGCCGATGGCGACGACTATTTCGACGCCGAACAGAATGCGCGCGTGGTGCTGGCGGCGGAAGGCTATTACCGGGCGATGTATCAGGGCGCGGCGGACAGCTGGAACCTGCGCGATTCACATATGTTCGACACGCTGACGCGATTGCTGGAGCGGGCAGGTCCGCACTCGAAGGCGATCGTGTGGGCGCACAATTCGCACATAGGCAATGCCGGCGCCACTGCGATGGGCGAGAGCGGCGAGTTCAATATCGGGCAATTGTGCCGTACGAAGTTCGGCGCCGCCGCGGCGCTGATCGGCTTCTCCACCGACCGGGGCGAGGTAATGGCGGCGGACGATTGGGGAAGTACGGCGCGCGTGAAGAAGGTGACGCCATCGCGCCCGGATTCATGGGAGCGCGTGTTCCGTGACGCAGGCCGGCCAAGATCGCTGACATGCTGGCGCGGCAACACAGACCTGGCCGCACAGCTGGGCATGCGCAGGCTGGAACGCGCCATCGGCGTCATCTACCGGCCCGAGTCAGAGCTGCGCAGCCACTATTTCGATGCACACCTGTCCCATCAGTTCGATGCCCTGGTCTGGTTCGAGGAAACACGCGCGGTGACGGCTCTGCCCAGCGGCCCGCCCGAGGGCGAGCCGGATACCTATCCATTCGGACTGTGACCTGCGCGGCGGGATCATTTCGAGCTGACGTCTGATGATGGCTCCCGGCGGCGGGACTCGTTCAATTCCGGGAAGAGGCCAACCGTTACGCACAATTAAAACCGGCAGTCGTTTGTCGCTGGTACAGTGCAGTTGCTGGCGGGGCTTCGTCATACGGAGCTGGCGCCATGAAAAAGGCCGCGAGTCTGCTCCCACTTGCCGGAGCCGCTCTTCTTGTCCTTGCTGCTGTCGATTTTCCACTCGTGCATGCCCAGAACGCGTCGGACAGCCGAACGCGCGGCGATCGTTTCCGACATCGTGGCGGGATGGACAATGAAGCAAGTCCACGCCGTTACGTTCCCGGTGAAGAGCGGGTGAAGGAGGCGCTCACCGGCTTCGACAATGTCAGCAACGGGTTCGACAGGCAGGGGCCGCCGTTCGACTCCATCAACGAGGATAATGTCGTCGCCAAGCGGTCGTTCAACGACAACCGCTTCATCTTCGAGGAGTTCGAGACGGTCGCGGACGGCCTCGGGCCCACCTACAACGCGCAGAGCTGCCGGGAATGCCACCAGAACGTGGTGACCGGCGGCGCAAGCCAGGTGACCGAACACCGGACCGGGCGGATGGAGCTGAACCAGTTCGTCGAAAGCGCAGGCGGATCCCTGATCCAGTCACGGGCGACCGATCCTGCGATCATGGAGCGTGTCGCGTTCGAGGATGATGTGCGGACGTTCCGCATTTCCACCAACACGCTCGGCAATGGCTATGTCGAGGCGATCTCCAACGCGACGCTGCTGGCGATCCGCGATGCGCAGCCTGCCTCGATGCGCGGCAACGCCATCATGGTAGGCGTGCTGGAAGGGGACGGCACGCCAAGGCTCGGCCGCTTCGGCTGGAAGAACCAGCATGCCAGCCTCGAGTCCTTTGCCGCCGATGCGTACCTCAATGAAATGGGGATCACGAGCGCGCTGCTGCCGGAGGAGAACACATCCGCCGGACGCAATGTCAGCTATGGCACGGGCTTCGACACCGTTCCTGATCCGGAAGACGACGGCGCCGACATTGTCGCCTTCGCCAACTTCATGCGGGCGACGAAGGCGCCGCCCCGCGGGCCGATCACAGCGGATGTGCTGGCGGGCGAGAAGCTGTTCGCCAGCGTCGGTTGCGCCACGTGCCACACGCCGTCGATCACCACCGCGCGGCCGGGAACGGTGATCAATGGCGGGGCGATGACCGTGCCGGTCGCCCTGGGGAGCAAGACGATCCATCCCTACAGCGACTTCCTGCTGCATGACATCGGCACCAGCGATGGCATACCGGTCCTGCCGGATCCTGCGTTCGCGGCCACTGCAAGCCAGATGCGCACGGCGCCGCTGTGGGCGCTGCGCACCCGCAACCGGCTGATGCATGACGGGCTGTCCTTCACCAAGCAGGAGGCGATCGCGCGGCATGCAGGTCAGGCGGCGGAAGTGACCGCGCGCTACAACGCGCTCAGTCCTGCAGAGCAGCGCCAGCTGCTGGCGTTCCTGGATTCGCTGTAGGGACGGCGCCGAGCCAGGGTGGAGAAGGCGCTCGCTTGCATGCGGGCGCGCCGCGGCCTATTCGCCCTTGCATGAGCGAGAAGCCCAACAAGTGGCGGATCAAGTCCGCACGCACGATCTACAACAACCGCTGGATCATGGTGCGCGAGTACGAGACGGTGGCGCCGACCGGGACGGATGCTCCCTATGGACTCGTGCACCTGCACAACCTCGCACTGGGCGTGCTGCCGATCGACGAGAATGGCGACACCATCCTGGTCGGCCAGGAGAGGTTCTGCTTCGGCCGCTATTCGTGGGAGCTGCCCGAAGGCGGCGGGAGTCCTGAAGTTGCACCGCTCGAAGGGGCGCAGCGCGAGCTGTCGGAAGAGGCTGGCCTCAAGGCTGCGCACTGGCTGCCGCTGCTCGAGGATGTCCACTTTTCGAACTCGGTCACCGACGAGCGGGCCTATGCCTTCCTCGCCTGGGGCCTCTCTCCCGATCAAAGCTTCGCGAAGGACAGTTCAGAAGAACTATCGGTTCGAAGAGTTTCCTTCGCTGAAGCGCTAAGAATGGCGATTTCCGGCGAGATTACCGACGCCTTCACCCTTGTGATGCTGTTCAAGGCCGACCATTTGCTACGCACCGGGGCTTTGCCCCACGACCTTGCGAGGCTAATGCAGGGCCGCAGCTAATCCGGAGCGGACGGGCTCCGTGGAGGACATCATGGCCGACGGTCGTTCCGGCATTTCGCCGGCGGTGCAGTCAACCGGCGCGGCTGCGCCGATCTGGCAGAGGCTGAGGTTCGATGCGGCGCAGGCCGCCGAACAGGAGCCCACGCTGGCGAGCTATCTCAACGCCACCGTTCTCAATCACGAAAATTTCTCCGAAGCGCTTTGCTACCAGCTGGCGCAGAAGGCCGGCGGGCCCGACATGGCCGCCCTGCAGATCCGCGAGATCTGCGAGGAAGCCTACAAGCAGGATCCATCGATCGTCGCTGCGGCCGAGCGCGACATGCAGGCCGTGCTTGATCGCGATCCGGCGACGCGCTCGACGCTGCAACCATTCCTCTTCTTCAAGGGCTTTCTTGCGCTGCAGACGCATCGCGTCGGCCACTGGCTGTGGGGGCAGGGGCGCGAGACGCTCGCCTTCTTCCTGCAGTCGCGCATGTCGGAACTCTATGCGGTGGACATCCACCCCGCGGCGCCGATCGGTTCGGGCGTCTTCATCGACCATGCAACCGGCGTCGTCATCGGCGAGACCGCGCGTGTGGGCGATGATGTCTCGATGCTGCATGGCGTGACGCTGGGCGGCACCGGGAAGGTGTTCACCGACCGCCACCCGAAGATCGGCAATGGCGTGCTGCTTGGCGCCGGTTCGAAAGTGCTCGGCAACATCAAGGTTGGCGACGAGGCGCGCGTGGGCTCCGGCTCTGTCGTGCTTTCGGATGTGCCGCCGCGCTGCTCGGTGGCCGGCGTTCCGGCCAAACCAGTCGGCGGCGCCTGCATGCAGCCGGCGAAGACGATGGATCAGCGGTTCGACGTCGGACTTTAAGCCTTCAGGCCGACGGGGTTGTCGCCGGCGCTTGCTGCCGCTAAGGCTCTCCGGCCAACAAGCCGGAGCTGCCCCGATGAACCCCGAAACCGTGAAGCGCATCGAGGCGTACCTGAAACGCACCCTGAATCCGGGCATTTCGCTCATGGCGCGGCCGCGCGTGACCGACAGCGTCGAGGTGCAGATCGGCGGCGAGCATGTCGGCCTCGTCTACCTGATCGAGGACGAAGGCGAGACCAGCTACCAGCTGGAAATGACCATCTTGCAGGAAGACCTGGACGGCTGAGTCGTTTTTCGCGGATCGCGCGCGAGTGATCCGCCTTCCCCCAACGGCATGATTGTGGAGCCACGCGGGCGAGGCTAGCCTGACACCGTCAAGAACAAGACGGAGGCCCTCCCATGCTGCGCGTTGCTTTCGCCGGAATATCGATTCTCGCTCTGTCGCTGGGGGCGTGCGCCACGATGACGCCGGCCGCCACAGAGACAGCTGCGCCCGCACAGCCTGCGGTAGCTGCAGCCGCCGCTCCGGCAGCCAAACCGGCGCCCGCGCTCGAGGACAAGTACGCCACCAGCGCTGACGGCACGAAAATCCACTACGTCGCTTCCGGCCAGGGCCCGCTGGTGGTGATGATCCACGGCTTCCCGGATTACTGGGGTTCGTGGAGCAAGCTTATCCCGACGCTCAACGACAGCTACCGCACGATCGCGATCGACACGCGCGGCTACAATCTTTCCGACAAGCCGCAGGGCGTCGCCAACTATGCGATGCCGAAACTGGTTGAGGACATCGATGCGGTGATCCAGGCGGAGGGCCGGCAGAAGGCGACGGTCGTCGGCCATGACTGGGGCGCGGCGATCGCCTGGAACTACGCCTTCGCGCACATGGACAAGCTCGACAACCTCATCATCATGTCGGTGCCCCATCCGGCGAATTTCGGACGCCAGCTCACCAACAGTCCTCAAAACAGCGACTATGCCCGCAACTTCCAGAAGGAAGGGTCGGAGAAGAATCTGACAGCCGAAGGCCTCGCCGGCTGGGTGCAGGATCCGGAGATGAAACCGAAATATGTCGAGGCGTTCAAGAAGTCAGACTTTGCGGCGATGATGAACTACTACCGCGCCAACTATCCGGTCGGAGACAACGCGCCATCGACGCTGCTGCCGCCGAACTTTCCGAAGATTGCCGTGCCGCTGCTGGTGATCCACGGCATGAAGGACCAGGCGCTGCTGTCGGCAGGCCACAACGACACGTGGGACCAGGCGGCGAAGGACACCACCGTCCTGATGATCCCGACCGCCAACCACTTCGTGCAGCACGATGCTGCGCCGCTGGTGAACAAGACGATCCGTACATGGCTTGATGCTCGCCGTCCCAGCTAAGGGGAGGACACGCCTGCGCACACTTATCGGGGTATCTCTCGCCGCG
>DATBNA010000013.1:0-4354 GCA_036554545.1 Hyphomonadaceae bacterium | reverse complement strand
GAGCCAGATCATCGATGTCCACTTCCCCGACATCAAGAAGCGTCTCGTCTCCGAAGCGCTCACCACCTTCTACAGGATGAGGGATGTGCCGGGCCTCAAGAAGAAGCCGTCGACGTCCGAACTTCTTGACTGGCTGAAACTCCTTCTCGCCGAGGATGTCGATCCCGAGACGCTGCGCGAGAAAAACCCGAACAAGCTTGTCCCTCCCCTGCACGGGGCCTTGCTCAAGAACGAGCAGGACATCCAGCTTTTCGAACGCCTTGCCTTCCTGGCGCGTCGGGAGAACGGCTGAGGCTGTACATCGAACGCGGCCTGCGCAATCACTTCCCTGCGGATGAGGGAGGTTGGCATGGGTCGCGTGTGGATGACGTCGGGCGCCGCATTGCTGCTTGCTGCTGCTTGCCAGCCAGCAGGCGCGCCGGCAACGGCTGTTGACCCGAACGATTTCACCGCTCTCGTCGCAGAGCCGCAGACCGTCACGCAGATCGCCGCCGATGTCGCGTCGGGCGCCGCAACGGCCGAGGCGGTGACAAAGTCCTATCTCGACCGCATCGCGGCCGTGGACGATGCCGGTCCGAAGCTCAATGCCGTCATTGCGATCAATGCCAACGCCGTCGCGAATGCGGCGGCGCTGGACCAGCTCAAGGCCGGGGGCGTCATTCGCGGGCCGCTTCACGGCGTACCGATCCTGGTGAAAGACAATATCGACACGGCCGATCCCATGCCGACCACCGCTGGATCGCTGGCGCTGCAGGACAACCTCACCAACCGCGACAGCCCGCTGGTGGCGCGCCTGCGCGAAGCCGGGGCCGTGATCCTCGGCAAGACCAACCTGTCGGAGTGGGCGAACTTCCGCTCCAACGCATCGACTTCGGGCTGGAGCGCCGTCGGCGGCCAGACGAAGAACCCGCACGTGCTCGACCGCAATCCGTGCGGTTCGTCGTCCGGATCGGGATCGGCCGTCGCAGCAGGCCTCGCAGCAGCAGCCATCGGAACAGAAACCGACGGCTCGATTGTCTGCCCTTCCTCCGCGAACGGCATTGTCGGCATCAAGCCGACCGTCGGCCTGATCCCGCGCACGCATATCGTTCCGATCAGCGCCAGCCAGGACACGGCGGGCCCGATGGCGCTTAGCGTCGCCGACGCCGCGCTGCTGCTCACCGTGATGGCCGGCTCGGACCCGTCCGATCCAGCGACCCGAGAGGCCGACGCCCGCAAGTCGGACTACACGCAGGCCCTCGATCACAACGCCCTTTCCGGCAAGCGTATCGGCGTGGCCCGCTTCCTCGCCGGCTATCACGGCCCGACGGATGCGGCCTTCGAGCAGGCCCTCGAGGAGATGAAGGAAGCCGGCGCCGTGCTGGTCGACATCAAGGATTTCCCGGCGCGCCGCGAGATCTCGCAGAACGAATTCACGGTGCTCCTGGCCGAATTCCGTTCCGGGATCGACGCTTACCTCGCGACGGCGCCCGCCACAGTGAAAGCCCGTACGCTGGCGGATCTCATCGCCTTCAACACCGCGACGAAAGCAGAGACCGAGTTCTTCAATCAGGACATCTTCGAGGAAGCGGCAAAGGCCCCGGCGCTGACCGACGCCGCCTATCTCAAGGCGCGGGAGTCGTCGCTTCGCCTCGCAGGCAAGGACGGGATCGACAAGCTTCTAGCGGACAACCAGCTCGACGCCATCGTGGCGCCGACAGGCGGGCCAGCATGGACCACCGACCTCATCACCGGCGACCATTTCCTTGGCTCTGCCTCGATGCTGGCGGCCGTATCCGGCTATCCGCATATCACCGTGCCGATGGGCCAGGTGCGCGACCTGCCGGTCGGCCTCTCCTTCTTTGGAACCGCGTGGTCGGAAGCAAAGCTGATCGGAATGGCCTACGCCTACGAGCAGCGATCTCAGGCGAGGCAAACGCCGCACTTCCGACCGTCTTCGCCATGATCTTGACCGGAGGCGCGGAGTGGTGACGGACTCCCATCGAGATTTCAGGAGCCAATTTTCATGAGACGCATACTGCTTGTTGCGGCGACGCTCGGCCTCGCGGCGTGCTCCTCGATACCGGACGTGTTCGGCGGGGGGGCCGACAGCGCGTACAAGGAAGAGATGGTTTCGGCCAATCGCTACCGGGTGACCTACACGGCGCCGGAGAAGGCGACGAAAGCCCAGATCGCCGACCGGACGCTGGCGCGCGCCGCCCAGCTCACGCTCGACAAGGGCAATGAGTGGTTCGAGATCGCCGGCAAGGTCGATATCGAGAACGGCCAGACGCTGGTGATCGTCATGGGCTCGGGTGAGACGCTGGCCGGCGGTTCGGCGCGCACCTACGACGCCAAGGAAACGCTGAGCCGGCTGAAAAACCGGATCAGCTAGGCGCTCTCTCCCTCCGCTTGACGCTGTCAAGTTTTGAGCGCTCCATGCCGCCACGATTGATCTGTGGGGAGCACAATCATGGCGTCGCGCGTTCTGGTCACAGGTGCGTCCGGCTTTGTCGCGCAGCACGTCATCCTGCAGCTTCTCGAGAAGGGCTACGCGGTTCGCGGCACGCTGCGATCGCTGAAACGCGCCGACGAGGTCCGCGCCATCCTGGCCAAGCACAATCCGCGCGCAGCAGAGATCGAGTTCGTCGAAGCCGATCTCTCCTCGGACGAGGGCTGGGCCGATGCCGTGGCCGGTTGCGAGTTCGTCCAGCATGTCGCCTCGCCCTTCCCCGCAACCCATCCAAAGGACGAGATGGAGCTGATCCGGCCAGCGCGCGATGGCGCGCTGCGCGTCCTGAAAGCCGCGAAAGCGGCCGGTGTGAAGCGGGTGGTGATGACATCGTCGATGGCGGCGATCGCCTACGGCCACGGCGACAAGCGGCCGGCGATCGTCGACGAATCCCACTGGTCCAATCCCGACGGGCCCGACAATACGCCCTACACAAAGTCCAAGACACTCGCCGAGCGGGCTGCCTGGGACTACGTGAACGGCGAAGGCAAAGGTCTTGAGCTTGCGACCGTCAATCCCACCGGCATTCTCGGACCGGCGCTGTCGGCCGATGTTTCCACCTCGCTCGAAATTCCGATCCGCCTGATGAACGGCAAGACCCCGGGCATACCGCGGCTCGGATTCTCGCTGGTCGATGTCCGCGACGTCGCCGCCTGCCAGGTCGCAGCCATGGAAGTCCCGGCGGCGGCCGGCGAACGCTTCCTCGCCTCGGACGACTTCCTCTGGATGTCGGATTGCGCCGAAATGCTCCGCGCGGCTTTCCCCGCCTATGATGGCAAGATTCCGAAGCGCAAGGTCCCGGACTGGGTGCTGAAGCTGATGGCCGTCTTCCAGCCGGTCTACAGGCAGACGCTCATGGAGCTGGGGCGCACCCGCCGCGCCAGCAACGCCAAGGCGACCCGTGTGCTCGGGATAAAATTCCGTACAGCAAAAGAATCGCTGCTGTCCTCGGCCCAGTCCTTGATCGACCTCAAAATGGTTTGAACACTGCGCGATATAGACGCGTTCGCAGGCATCTGCTTGAACGGCTATGTCTTGATGCGTGACCGGCGGGAAACGCCGGCGAGCCAGAACGGGGAGTGGAGATTCATGGCCATTTTTGACCGTCGCCTTCTGCTGTTGGCGTTTCCGGCGCTTGCCGCCTGCGCCTCGATGCAGGACGGCTCGACCGGCGCTGCTGCGACGGCGGACGTTTACGCTGGCAAAAGCGTGCTCGATGCGGCCATCGAAGCGGCGGGCGGCGAAGCTGCGCTGAGCAAGGTAAAAGAGATCGACTGGACCGGATCGGCAACCGTCAACGCCGAAGGCAAGACGACCGAGATCGAGGTGCAGACCATCGTGCGTCCGCTGACCTATGCGCGCACGACCAGCTGGCCCAAGGCTGAGGGCGAGAAGGCCGCCCGCACGATCCAGGTAGAGTTCGGACGCGCCTGGACCGTCAACCGCGTTACCTGGACGCCGATGGCCGAAGCCGAGGCTGCTCACGAGAACCAGCAGTATGCGCTTTACGGTCTGATGCTGCTCACTCCGCTCAAGGACGCCTCGGCGACGGTCAAGGAGGCGCCTGTCGGTTCGGACGGCACGCGCGCAATCCAGGTCACGCATCCGAAAGCGGCGCCGACGGAGCTTGAATTCGACGCCTCTGGAAAGCTGGTGCGCGCCGGGTTCACGGTGCGCAATCCGAAGGGCGGCGCGGATATCGTGCAGATTGCAAAATTCTCCGGCGAGGTCGTCAGCAACGGGGTCAAGTGGCCCAAGCGCATCACGATCGAGCAGAACGGCGCGCCTTATTTCGATCTGACCATTGCGACGTTCGAGGCCCGGCCAAACTTCGCGGTCATCCCGCTAAAGCATACGCTCGAG
>DATBNA010000005.1:0-8341 GCA_036554545.1 Hyphomonadaceae bacterium | reverse complement strand
TCTATATAGGTCCACTGCTGATCCTGACGCTGTGCGATGCGGCCAGCGCGCTGGTGGGCTCGCGCTACGGCAAGCGGATCTTCCGTATCGAGGAGGGGTCCAAGAGCATCGAGGGCGTCGTCGTATTCGCAGTTACGGCGTGGCTGGTTTCCCTCATCGCCTTCCTGCTGCTGACGGATCTGGGGCGCAGCGAGGTGATACTGCTTGCGTTCATCACAGCGGCATTCGGCGCGCTGCTGGAAGCGGCGAGCTGGCGCGGGCTCGACAACCTGTTCATTCCGCTGGGGCTCTATTTCCTGCTCGCCAACCTGATGCATTTTGGCGTGCCGGGGCTGGCCATGCGCGCCGGCATCTTCTTCCTAGCGCTGCTTGCCATCATCTGGCTGACGCCTCGCGCCAGGGCGGATCGGCATGCGGTGGCGATCGGGTTCACGCTGTTCTTCTGCATCACGATTTTTTCGGGGTTCGAGAGTATTCTTACGCCTGCTCTCGCAGTGGCCATGTACTTTGCATGCGTGCAGTGGCTGAAGGTCGAGCGGCCGCCACACGACAACCTCAATCTCCTGCTTGTAGTTCTTGCAGTCGCGCTGGCGTTCTTCCTCGTGAGTCATCTCTGGAAAGTGGATACGATCTTCGCATTCAATGTCGGGTTTGCTGCGCTTGCCGCAGGGATCGTCTCACGCTTCACAAACAAGGGCCTCATCGTGCTGGGCTCAATTGCAGCCGCATGGCTGGCCATGACCGTGCGGGCGGTGTGGATCGAGGGTCCGCGGGAGCAGACCTGGGTGTTCGCGCTGGTAGGCCTCGGCGGCATCATCGCCCTTTCGATTGCCGGGTCGGTGTTGCGTGAACGGAAGATCGAGCGGCCATGGATGATGCTTGGAGGCCTGAGCGCCGCGATGGGCCTGGTCTCGCTGCCTGCGTCGCCGACATGAACGCGCCGGAGCCAATGAGCATTCCAGGCGCCAGCCTCGTCATCTATCGCGAGGCGCCGTCGCTGCACGGCTTACGCACGGCGGCGCTTGGGTCTTTCGAGTGCGACGCCGCGGAGCGAGGCGGAGCTCTGATCCGCGAGGCGATGACGCGGCTGAAGGCGGAAGGATTTGGCGCCGTCCTGGGACCGATGGACGGCAACACCTGGGGAAGGCACCGGCTCGTCGTCGAAAGCGACGGAAGCAGACCCTTCATGCTGGAGCCGCAGAACCCGCTTCACTATGTGCAGGCCTTCGACCAGTCGGGCCTCAGGATCGTCTCGCGCTGGGTCTCTGCGATAAGACCGGCGGACATTCCTCCGAGCGACTCGCCGCCGCCGCCCGGCATCAGCCTGCGCAGTCTCGACCTGTCGCGCTTCGATGAGGAGCTGTCGCGCATCCATGCGCTGTCGCTGGAGCAGTTCGCATCCAATCATTTCTACGTGCCGATATCGCAGAATGCCTTTCTTGAGAGCTATCGGCCGATCCTGCCGGCGGTTGTTCCAGATCTGGTGCTGCTTGCCGAGAATGAGGCCGGAGAGCTGAAGGCGTTTCTCTTCGCCGTGCCGAACTACTCCGAAGGGCCAAAGCCGCAGACCGTGATCCTCAAGACCTATGCTTCGGCGACGAAAGGCGGAGGATCGATGCTGGCCAACGCCTTCCATGAGCGCGCACGCCAGCATGGCTTTGCCAATGTCATACATGCCCTGATGCATGAAACGAACCTGTCGGCGCGGCACAGCGACAAGACAGGCGGCAAGGTGTTCCGCCGCTACGCACTTTGGGGCGGCGCGCTTTGAACCTGGTCGAGGCATTCCTGCGACAAGTCGAGGCGCGACCCGATGCTATCGCGATCGTGACAGGCCAGGGCCGTGCGGTGAGCTATGCCGAGCTGGCAAAGGCGTCGGCCCGGCGGGCGCACGCCTATGAGTGTTCGGGAATCGTGGCCGGCGATGTCGTGCTGATTGCGCGGGGCGTGTCGGTCGAGCTCTATGAAACGCTGCTCGCCGTCTTTCGGCTTGGTGCGGTGGCCATGTTTCCCGAGCCGGCGGCAGGCATCAGGGGATTACGGCTGGCCTGTCAGGCGGTTCGTCCCAAGGCGATAGCGACCGCCGGGATCGGCGGGATCATCCGGCTGCTGTTGCCCGAACTGCAGCGTCTCAAGCCGCTGCCCGATCCGAATGGAATGGAGCCGCGCCGGGACATTCTCGCAAGCCAGAGCGGAGATGCGCCGGCGCTGATCACTTTCACATCGGGGTCGACAGGCAGACCCAAGGGGATCGTGCGGTCCTCTGACTTCCTGATGCTGCAGCACACGCTGCTGGAGAAGCTGCGGCAGACGGAGCCGGAAGATGTGGATCTCATCTCCCTTCCGGTGTTTATCCTGTCGAACCTCGCTGTCGGCGCGACGAGCGTCATACCGGAAGGCAAGCTGACGCGACCGGCGAAGCTGAAAGGCGAAACGCTGCGGCAGCAGATCGACGACCATCGCGTCAACCGCATTGTGGCGCCGCCCGCCGTGGTCGCGCGCATTGCGGAGGACGCGCCGCCGCTGCTGGGGATTGAAGCGGTGTTCACGGGCGGAGGGCCGGTGTTTCCCAATCTCCTGCGCTCGGCGCAGCGCGCGGCGCCGAAGGCGGCCATCCATGCCGTCTATGGATCGACCGAGGCCGAGCCGATCGCGCATGTCGAATTGAAAGAGATTGAAGCAGCGGATTGGGAGGCGATGGCCGGCGGTGCAGGGCTTCTCGCCGGGCGGCCGATACCAGAGATCGAGGTCGAGCTGCGCGATCATGAAGTCTTCGTCGCAGGACCGCACGTCAATCAGGGCTATCTCGATCCGGCCGACGATGCCTCCACCAAGTCAATCCGTGACGGCACGTTGTGGCACCGCACAGGCGATGCGGCGCGGCTGGATGACAAGGGAAGGCTCTGGCTGCTCGGACGGCGCGAAGCAGCGTCGCGCGGCTTGTTTCCGTTTGCCGTCGAGACGGCGGCGCTGAGCTGGCCCGGCGTTCGGCAGGCTGCCCTGCTGGCCGGACCGGGCCGGGCGAAGCTCGCCCTTTCTGGCGACGCGCTCGACATTGCGTCGCTGCAGGCGCGTGCAGCGAAGCTCGGCGACATAGAGGTCGTCGCACTCAAATCCGTTCCGATGGACAAGCGCCACAACTCGAAGGCGGACTATGCGAAGCTGCGCAGGATGCTCTCATGAGCTGGCTCGCGCAGATGAGCAGCGCCTGGAAATCAGAGATGAACGCGGCGGACCGGCTGCGTGTCGTCCTCGCCTGGGGTTTTGTCTTTGGCGCGGTCAGCCATGTCGGCTGGGTCATCTATCACGGCGACGTCTGGTATTATGGTCCCGCGCCGGGCTGGGCGCCGTGGTTCTGGTACGGAATCTGTCTGATCGACCTGGCCGTCTTCTGGCTGCTGCTTGCGCAGCCGAGGCTGGGGCTGGTCTGCGCCGTGACGACAATGGCCGTCACGCTGATCGTGAACTGGACGCAGTTCCCGACCTTCGAGTTCGGTTTCAACTATGTGCTGATCGGCCTGACGGTATTCGGGGCGATCGTATTTGCAGCCACGCCCTGGCTGTGGGTGAAGTCGCGCTGGTTGCTAGGACGGACCGGCTGAATCCACGTGCGGCTCAGGCACAGGTTCGCGCGCTCTGGCGCAGGGCCGCTCGGTGTTGGCGCAGTTCTCATTCTTCAACGCCGCGGTGGCGAGTTGCCCTGTCTGCGCTGTCACGGGAACGACGGCCGAAACTGTGGGCGCCACAACAGGCCCGCAGTCGTCGCAGCTGGCTGCAGCTGTTTCGGCAGGCTTGCTGGCGGGAGGGGTGGCGAAGGCGGCCGTCAACGCAGCCATTCCAAGAGCGCTGAAAATGAGCGAGGCGCGGATGGAAACGGTCATTTCGGCGGAGTGTCGCCGCGTATGGCTAGCAAAAGGTTAAGCCACTCGGGCCGGTGTGTTAACCTCTGGTCATATTCGATGGGTCGGACTGAAGTCCGGCCCTTGGCGGCGCAGGCGTTTTGAACACCTATCTTGATGGCGATGGCCGACGACCAGAAACAGATAGGTCTGCTGCCGCCTGTGTTCGCCGACTGGTTTGCGGCGCGCGGGTGGGAGTTGCGGCCTCACCAGGCGGCCCTGATCGCGGCGGCGAAGAAGGGACAGGGCGGACTCGTCATTGCACCCACGGGCGGCGGCAAGACGCTGGCAGGCTTCCTGCCCAGCCTGATCGAGTTGGCTGCCGCCCCGCCGCGCAATGTTCCGGCGCTGCATACACTCTATGTCTCGCCGCTCAAGGCGCTGGCAACCGACGTGGCGCGGAACCTCGGCGCGCCTGTAGGCGAGATGAAGCTCGACATCGCGCTGGAGACGCGGACTGGCGACACCAGCGCATCCCGCCGGCAGAGGCAGAGGGCAAAGCCGCCTGACATCCTGCTGACGACGCCGGAACAACTCGCGCTGCTGGTCGCATCGGAACATGCACAACGCTTCTTTGCCGACCTCAGGGCCGTGATTGTCGATGAAGTGCATGCCATCGCGCAGTCGAAGCGCGGAGACCTGCTGTCGCTCTGCCTGGCCACGTTGCGGACGTGGGCGCCGTCAGCGCGCCATGTTGGGCTGTCAGCGACAGTTCGCGATCCCGATGCGCTGGCGCGCTGGCTTGGGCCGGATACGCCGATAATCCGGAACACGGGCGGCGCAAAGGCCAACATCGACGTGCTGGAAAGCAAGAACCGCATTCCATGGGCAGGCCACACCGGGCGACATGCCTTGCGCGAGGTCTACCAGCATATCCGCGCCGCGAAGATGGCGCTGGTGTTCGTAAACACCCGCAGCCAGGCGGAGATGACCTTCCAGGAGCTATGGCGGATCAACGAGGACGCGCTGCCGATCGCGCTTCACCATGGATCGCTGGATGTCGAGCAGAGGCGCAAGGTCGAGGCGGCCATGGCGGGCGGCAAGCTCAAGGCTGTCGTTTGCACCTCGACGCTCGATCTCGGCATCGACTGGGGCGATGTTGATCTTGTGGTTCAGATGGGCGCCCCCAAGGGTGCATCGCGCCTTATCCAGAGGATCGGCCGCTCGAACCACAGGATGGACGAGCCGAGCCGCGCACTGCTGGCGCCGTCCAACAGGTTCGAAGTGCTGGAATGCCGCGCGGCGGTGGAGGCCGTGGCCGCGGGCGAACTGGATGGGCCGGCGCCGAGGCGAGGCGCCATAGACGTACTGGCCCAGCACATCATGGGCCGGGCCTGCGGCGACGGTTTCGACGGCGTGAAGCTGTATGACGAGGTGAGGATCGCCGCGCCCTACAACGATCTCGACTGGGAGACATGGGAGCGCGTGGTCGATCTCGTGGCGACCGGCGGTTATGCGCTGAAGACGTATGACCGCTTCCGCCGCATCGTGAAGTTCCCGGATGGGGTCTGGCGCGCGCGCAATGACGACGTGCGAAGGCAGCATCGCATGAACATCGGCACGATCGTGGAAGACCCGATGATTTCCGTGCGTCTTGTCAGCTTCCTGAAGGGCGGCGAAGGCAAGCGCCTGATGCGGCCAGGGCGCAAGCTTGGCGAGATGGAAGAGTATTTCTTTGAGATGCTGACGCCGGGAGATACCTTCCTGTTCGCTGGCGAGGTGGTGCGCTTCGAGGGCATCTCGGACAGCGATGCGCTGGTGACGCGCACCTACGATCCCGATCCGGCGATCCCGAGCTACAATGGCGGCAAGTTCCCGCTGACGACTTTCCTGGCAAGCCGCGTGCGCCGCATCGTGCATGATCGCGATCACTGGCATCTGCTGCCGGAGCAGGTGCGGGAATGGTTCGAGGTACAGGAGCGCAAGTCGATCATTCCTGAGCCTGACCAGCTTCTGGTCGAGACGTTTCCGCGCGGCGAGCGCAACTACCTCGTCTGCTATCCCTTCGAAGGGCGGCTGGCGCACCAGACGCTGGGCATGCTGCTCACGCGGCGCATGGAGCGAGCAGGGCTGAAGCCGCTCGGGTTCGTTGCATCGGAATATGCGCTGTCAGTCTGGGGGATCGAGGACCTCCGGGGCGAGGACATGGATCTGCTGTTTCACGAGGACATGCTGGGCGACGACCTCGATGCGTGGCTCGAGGAAAGCGCGCTGATGAAGCGGACCTTCCGGAGCAACCTGCTGATCGCCGGGCTGATCGAGCGGCGCTTTCCGAAGCACCAGAAGACCGGTCGGCAGATAACGTTTTCGACCGACCTCATTTATGACGTGCTGCGCACGCATGAGCCGCACCACATCCTGCTGCAGGCGGCGCGACAGGACGCCGGCGATGGGTTGCTGGATATCCGGCGCCTCGCCGATGCGCTGAAGCGGTTCAAGGGAAAGATCGTGCACGCAAAGCTCGACCAGGTCTCGCCGTTCGCCGTCCCTGTCATGCTCGAAATTGGCAGGGAGCCGGTTTTCTCGGGCGATGCTGCGGAGGCGGTGCTGCGCGAGGCGGAGGAAGATCTTGTGCGTGACGCGATGAGCTAGACGGGTAGAGGCGAGCGCGGTTTCTACTCGTTCTCAAAGGAACCCTGCGTCGTTCCCTGCCTGCGGTCCTTGTCAAATGCCTCGACGCTTTCTCGTGTCTGCCGGTCGAATTCCTCCCACTCCTCCTTCGTCGAGCACACCTTTTGCGGCATGTTGGAGCCCATTACGGGCATAGTCTTGCAGATCTGACCTTGGCCAGACGCGGCGGCGTATTGCTTCGCGGCGCGCGCCTCTTCAAGCGCGGCCCACCGGTCGGCGGCTGGGCCAGAGGCGACAAGAAAGTTGGCGCATCCGCCAAGCATGATCATCACGCCGGCGGCGGCAAGAGCAAGACGCATGGTGTTCCCCCAACTGGGCTTCAGAATCGGATTGAAGAGCGACTATCCCGAATTAGGGCGGAGCCGCCAAGGTTCGGGCAGCGTCATACGAAAAGGCGTCTGTTGGCGCTAGGGCCGGCCGAAGGCGTTGCCGAGTTCCCGGCCGCGGAACATGAGTTCGTCGGTCGCCCTCCGGGCCTGCTCGTCATAGGACGCCCAGGCCTCCGGGCTTGCGCAGATGGTCCGAGGAAGATTGGTATCAATTGGTTTTCCACGCCGGCATTCCATGCCGCTGATGTTCGCCTCGCCCAGTGTCATCCTCTGCTTCGTCACGGTCGGCGTCGTTGTGCACGCCGCAACGGCGGCAAAAGCCGCCAATGCCAGTACAATCCTCATGGTCGCCACTTCCTTCGCCTGCTCCGGGCGGTCTCCCCTGACGAGTCATCCAGATATCTAGCACATTTTCGGGCCCCGGAACGTCACTTTGAGGCGACCGGGCGGAATTGTTGACCTTGCCGGCGGCAACCGTCACGTTCCCGCAATGGTCACAAACCACATCAGGTCCGGGGATTCTGCGGTTGAGCGACGTGGCGGCCTGGGCTGCGAAGTCGCCGGTGAGCAGCTGGTGCTTCACGCCTGCGGCGCGATGTCGTGGGAAGCAGGAGGCGTACTGGTTTTCTCGGACCTGCACCTCGAGAAGGCGTCTTCCTATGCAGAGCGCGGACAGATGCTTCCGCCATACGATACCGGCGCAACGCTTCGGCGCGCCGCAAGACTAGTCGACGCATTGGGACCAACGACAGTGATCGCTCTGGGGGATAGTTTTCACGACAGGCGCGCGCGCACGCGAATGGCGGAAGAGGACGTCGAGGTCGTTCGCTCGCTGACGGACCGGGTTGACTGGGTGTGGATCGAGGGCAACCACGACCCGAAGCCGCCGGCGGATCTGGGTGGTCGCGTTACGCACGAGCTTCGGCTTGGGCCGCTGACCTTCCGGCACGAGCCGACGGCCGGGAATGCTTGCGGCGAGATCGCCGGGCATTTGCATCCATGCGCGCGCATCTCGGGGCGCGGGCGCAGCGTGCGTGCGAGGTGCTTTGCCAGCGATGGCGAGCGGATGGTGATGCCAGCGTATGGCGCGCTGACCGGCGGGCTCAATATTCTGGATGTGGCGTTCAGGTCGCTGTTTCCCGACGGTGTGATCGCGGCCGTTCTCGGCCGCGAAGGCGTTTATGCGGCGGCCGGGGAACGGCTTGTCGCCGATGCGCTTTAGGCTGCCGGCTAGCGGCGGCCGACCCAGGCGCCGACGGCGCCGACCACGACGCCTAGCAGCACAGCGATGAAGCCGTAGATGAACCCGTGCCGGCGCGAGAGGTCGAACAGCGTCGCGTCCATGCCGCCGCGAACCAGGGTAAGCGTCTCCTCCGTCTCGCCGATGCGCTGGCCATTGCGGAAGGCCACGGCGCGCACGCGATAGTCGCCTGGCGGAGCATTCGCTGGCAGCAGGATGCGCGCCCGACGCAGGCCGCCATC
>DATBNA010000617.1:0-3386 GCA_036554545.1 Hyphomonadaceae bacterium | reverse complement strand
GCACGACCGCCAGTGTAACTCTTCCTCCACGCGCAGAGTGGGGGAAGGGGATCGGCGCGAAGCGCCGAGACGTAGGGGGCGAGTCGGATTCGCCGGCCAAACGTTGGTCACGGATCAAGCCGTACTCTGAGAATCCGCTCGCAGCCCGCCCTATCCCCCTTCGGGTACTTCCCCTGCTTCGCTATGCTGCGCGGAGGAAGAGTTGCGCTCCGCTGCGATTACTGCTTCGCGGCTTCGATCTCGCGCAGAGAGACGAACCGGAACGGCCAGGCGCCGTCCCGCTCCAGCACGAGCCACTCGCCTTCCCTCGGCGATGCGATGCGATCGATGAAGTTGACCGTCTGACCGGCTGCGCCCCCGGCCGCGCCCTTGTCACGGAATGTCGGCAGCTCGCGATAGACCACCGGGCCGGACAAGGTGATGGCTTTTGACTCCGGCTTCGTGCTCAGCGTCTCGATCCGGCGCCTGACGGAGGAAAGCGCCTGCTCGGATCGCCGGCCCTTGGGCCATTTGAGCATGTAGGTCCGGTAGGCGGCGATGTTGCCGACTTCACGGGCGGCCGCCCAGTCTGCTTCCTCCGGCGACAGGTTTGCGGCTGACGCCGGTTCGGCTGGGTCACGCGCGTCCGGCTTGGGCGCTGCTGGTTTGGCCGCTGCCTGGGCGGGCGGGGGCGAGACTTCCGGAGGCGCCGGCGCCGGTTCGCTGGTTTCAGCCACAGCAACCTCCGCCGTTGCCGGCCCTGCCGGTGTTGCCGGCGGGAGCTGCGCACCGGAGACAGGCGCAGCGGGGGACGGATCAGCGGCCGCGGTCCGCGCGGAAGGCGTCAGGTACTGCGGGACGACCTGCCATACGACGGCGCCCGCACCCGCGAACATCAGCAGCACGATCAGAGCCGGAACTGCCAGGCTCTTCCCCCTGGCGCCGTTGGCCTTGCGCCTGGAGGCATTCTTGTCCGGCGAAGAACTCGCCCCGGCGGCGGGCGACGGCGACTCCAGCGACTTCGGCGTCTGCACGGGCGCCAGCGGCACATTGGCGAGCTGCCTTGGCGTCAAAATGGGCGTGGGGGCCGGCGGCGCATCCTCGCGTCTTGCCTGGGCGGCGGCCTTCTTCGCGCGTGCTGCTTCCTCTGCCGCTGCTCGCCTTTCCTCGAGATGGACGAGTCTGCTCTCGAATGTGCCTGCAGGCTCCGCGCGGCCCGCCTCGGCCTGTTCAGAGGCGTCGAGGAAGTCCGCGACACCCGGCACAATGATCTCGCCGCGTGGGGTGCTTGCACGCCAGCTCAGGGCCGCAGCCAGCGCGTCGCCCCGCAGCAGCTCGTCGGCGCCGTCGCTGTCCTTCCATTTTCCCGCCAGCAGGAAGAGTCTGGTGTATTGGCGACGCCACTCAAGATCGGCCCTCAGCGCGTTCTCCAGCGCCGGACCGGCGTAGATACCTGAGTCCGTGCGGGTGGGATGCTTGTAGAAATGAAACCACGGACTGGCGGAAATGGATTGGGGAAGGACGATGCCGTCCTCCAGCGGCGCTGGCACGACAACAACGATCCGCTTGCCGCTGCCGGCGGCAAGATCGGACTCCCAGCGGACGGACTCGAGCGCGGCGGACGCCGCGGTAAGGAGAACGATCACCAGGTCGGAAGACAGGATCAGATGACGGACGCGCGCCTTCCAGGCCTCATCCGCATCCAGTTCCTCGCGATCGATGACAGTCTCAAATCCCCTGTCGTTCAGGATGAGCGCGAGCCGGCCGGCGAACGCGCTGTCCTCGCGCGAATAAGAGATAAAGACCCTTGGCCGGGAAGCGTCTGGCGCTATGCCGGTTTCGGCCATCACCGACTCCATCTCCCCCATCTGGCTAATAGAACGCCGATTGAATCGCGTGAAAAGGGGGGCGGGCCTTCGTTCGAAAGTCATTGTGTGGGCGAAAAGCAGTGGACTCTCGCTCTTCCTCACTTTCTGGCGCCGTAAGCCGAAGTAGCTCGCTCTGGCCGACCGCATCCCCCGCGCACAGTCGGGGCCCATTCCAGAACGCGGATGCGCGCCGGTAACTGGCCTCGCGACCTGCACGGGCGCCGTTTGAAACATCGGCAGTTGGCGGGCTCAAGTCCGCGGACCTGATCCCCCGCCTGCGCGGGCAATGCGGACCTCGTCCGCTTCCAGTGGCAGCCCGCAGAAAACCGCTCGAAATCCCCCGATTTAAAACCGCCTGCGCGAAGAACTTCGCCAGCGATTTCAACGCTCCAGCCAGAAACATCTGTTGAATTCGGGCAGAGTTATCCAACACCTGAAATCCTGACGGATACTCGGCTCATGTCGCTGACCGAGATCCTCATCCGGCTGATTGCATGGACAACGCTGTTGCCCGTCGCCGGGCGCCAGTCGAGCAATTCCCATTGGTCCGGTTGTCGTCGCCCCGTCGCCTCGTCGCCTCGCCGTTTTTTATTTTGCTGGCGCCGCCGTTTTTCTGTTTTCAGGCGAGCAACAGCTCCCGCTCCGGCCGGCCTGCGCATCCGCGCCCCGCCGTGGCACAGCGGTGCAAATGTAATTGTAATTGTAATTGTAATTGTTCGAGTGGACGGGAAATTACAACCTCAGGAACTGCGTCAGGTCCATCACCGCATGGACCGGCCAGAACCACCAGACATTGCGCGAGACGATGATCGCCCCGATCACCATCACGCCGAGCCCGGTGTCCAGCACCAGAGATGTCAGCTCCGTCATCTGCGCGCCTTCCGCCAGCATTGCCGGGATATGCGCCGCAGCAAACAGGCCCGCCGCCACGACGATCGCCAAAATCCAGTTGGTCGCCGCTACCAGCCGCGCAGCCAGCGCCGCGATCAGAATGTCTTCCAGCAGCACCTGCACGGCGATCGAGATGTTGGCGGGCCGCACGATCTGCCGCCCCAACTCCGGCCATGCGCCCATGCCGTGTCGCGCCGCCACGAATGCGGTGAAGGCCACCAGAGCAAGTCCCAACCCCAGCAGGAGTCCGCCCGCCGCGCCGCTCAGCGGCAGGAAATTCTTCCGCCAGAACGATCCCAACAGCACGAGCACGACAATCGCCGGCGCGAAGATCAGCAGCTGGTTCGCCGACTGGAGGAACTCGCCCTCCTCGGGAAGCAGCATGCCGCGCACATAGAGCTGCCCGACGCCGATCACGCCTGCAACGCCAAGCGCAAACAGCGCCAGCTCCAGCCACGGTCGTCCGACGACGACGCGCTCATGCCGCAGGAACACCGGCTTCGCGATGAGATATATTGCCCAGAACGCGGCCATCGCCGCGCCATAGCCGGCCAGCAGCCCGAGATAGTCGGCGCCCATGTCGCCTCCGCCCCACACTTGCTCTGGACCCCGCAACTTTCTAACCCTCTCAGCATGGCCGTCTACACC
>DATBNA010000595.1:0-4036 GCA_036554545.1 Hyphomonadaceae bacterium | reverse complement strand
CGGATATTTTTTCCTCTGCAAGAAGCCTGCTGGAGATGCTCTCCAGCGGAGATGTCAGCGCGGCCGAGCTTCTCGAGGCGCACGCGGCGCGATCTGAAAAAGTGAACCCCGCGATTAACGCTGTGGTCAGCGACGACCTCTCCGCCGCGCGGACGCGGGCGCGCGACCTCGACCGGCTGCTGAGGTCGGGCGAGCGGGTGGGACCGCTGCACGGCCTGCCGATCACCATCAAGGACACGTTCGATGTCGAGGGGATGCCGGCGGCGTCTGGCGCGCCAGAGTATGCGAAGCGTCCGGCCCGCACGCCGGACGCGGCCGCGGTGGCGCGGTTGCGCGCCGCCGGAGCTGTCATCTGGGGAAAGACCAACACCCCCTATCTCGCGGGCGACAACCAGACGAACAACCTGGTGCACGGCCGGACATCCAATCCGTGGGATCTCAACCGCACGCCAGGCGGTTCATCGGGTGGCGCGGCCGCTGCGCTGGCGACAGGGATCACGCCGCTGGAGCTGGGCTCGGATATTGGCGGAAGCCTCCGCATCCCGGCGCACTTCTGCGGAGTTGCGGCGCTGAAGCCGACCTTCGGGCGTGCGCCGATCCTGGGCCATGTGCCGCCTGCCCCGGGGTCGTTGTCGGTACGGGACCTCAATGTTGCGGGACCGATGGCGCGGAGCGTCGGCGACCTGCGTCTGATGTTCGAGGTGCTGGCAGGCGAAAGCGCGCTTGTGGGCGCCCGCAAGGCAGGACTGCGCGGCAAGCGGCTCGCGGTGTGGGCCGAAGATCCGGCGTTCCCCCTGTCGGCTGAGAGTCACGCTGCGGTTGAAACCGCAAGCGAGGCGGCGCGGGAGCTGGGCGCGCAGGCGATTGTGGCGCGGCCGGAAGTGGGCGGGGCGGCGCTGGTCGATCTTTATCTGCAGCTCCTGTTGCCGATCCTTGCGACCGACATGCCGACGCCGCTGGTGAAGGCGATGGAAATGGGGCGGCCAATTGCGCGCGTGCTTGCCGGGGCTGAACCGTTCTCGCGCGGCAAGTGGGCGCTCTACTCGGCGGCAACGCATCATGACTGGCTGAAAGCGGACGAGACGCGGCAGAGGCTCAAGCGCAATGTCGCAGAGTTCTTCACGCGCTGGTCGGCGATCATTGCGCCGGTGGCGCCATCGACGGCGTTCGAGCATATCGACACCGGCGATGCGGTGACGCGGTTGCTGAAGGTCGATGGCAAGCCGACGCCGTATCATGCGTTCCATTCGTGGATTGCGCTGGCGACCGTGTGCCACCTGCCCGCGGCTGTGATCCCTGCGCCCAGGGGTAAAGACGAGCTGCCGTGCGGGATCCAGATCATTGGACCGGAGGGCGCGGACTTCGAAGTGCTGGCGATTGCCGAGGCGCTGGAAGGACAGCTCGGCGGATTCCAGCGGCCGCCGGAGGACAATCTCGCGCAGCCGCTTGTGCTGACCCAGAAGACCGGCAAGAAGCCGCCTAAACCGAAGAAGGCCAAGCCAGTGAAGCCGGCCAAGCCCCCCAAACCCGCGAAACCACCCAAGCCCGCGAAGCCGAAGAAGGCGAAGCGCTAGCTACCAGGTCCCGATATTCGGTGCGCTGGTCCATGGTTCCCTTGGCGCGAGGGCTTCGCCCTTCTGCAAGAGTTCGATCGAGATGCCGTCGGGCGAGCGGACGAAGGCCATGCGGCCGTCACGCGGCGGGCGGGAGATGGCGACACCCATTTTCTCGAAGCGTTCGACGGCCGCGTAGATGTCGTCGACGCGGTAAGCGAGGTGTCCGAAATTGCGGCCGCCGGTGTAGTCCTTCTCGTCCCAGTTATGGGTGAGTTCGACCATGGGCAGGCCGGGCGGCAGGCGGTCCTTGCCGTCATAGCCGGCGCGCTTGATATCGTCGGGCGAGGCGAGGAAGACGAGCGTGTACTTGCCTTGCGGGTAGTCGTTGCGGCGCACCTCGACGAGGCCGAGGCCTTCGCAGAAGAATTTCACCGCAGCATCGAGATCGCCGACGCGAACCATGGCGTGCAGGAATTCGACGGACATCGATCAGCTCCCGTGGCGCTCTCGCCGCGCGTCCAATAGCGCCTGATCGAGGCGCCGCGCAAAGCTTTCCCGCTCCCGGGGCGTGAGAAATTCGCCCAGCGCATAAGCCTTGCTGGACGTCGCAAGCCTGAGGGCGTTCGGGCCATCCGCCGCGCGGTCGAACTCGACCCGGGCGAAGTGCGACGCCATGCGCGCGCTGCGTTCGTGGCCCCAGCCGTCGACTTTCCGGACGAGGACGACGTCGGCCGTGACGCGGACATAGGTGCGGGCGAGCTGCTTGCGGAAGCTGAAGCGGAAGGCCAGCCAGAGAAGCAGGATTTCGAGGCCCATGAAGCCGGTGATTGGCCAGGCGCCGTTCTCGAGGAAGGTCAGGCCGGCGACGAAACTGATCCCGCCAAGCGCCAGCATCACACGATTGAAGCCGCGGGGGCTGAGGGAGCGAGGCGGCTCCAGAACGGCATCGAGATAGATGCGGCCGATCGACATGGAAAAGAGCTTAGGCTCCGGATTCGATTTGGCTATCCCTGCTCGCACGTTAGTGTCCGGCATGGCGCGGGCGTCCCTGAAAACCAATGTGAAAAAGAAGAAAGCCAGGGCGGCCGGCGAGGGCTTTCCGCCGGCCAAGGCCGCCGAGCTTTTCAGGCGGCTGGCCAAGCACCGGCCCAATCCCAGGACGGAGCTGGTCTATCGCGACCCGTTCACGCTGGTCGTTGCGGTGGCGCTGTCGGCGCAGGCGACGGATGTGTCGGTGAACAAGGCGACGAAGGAGCTGTTCGCCGTCGCCGATACGCCGGAGAAAATGCTGAAGCTCGGAGAAGCGGGGGTCGCGCAATACATCCGCACCATCGGCCTGTGGCGCAACAAGGCGAAGAACGTCATCGCCCTCTCCCGCAAGATCATCGATGAGCATGGCGGGAAGACCCCGCAGACGCGTGAGGAGCTCGAGGCCCTGCCCGGCGTCGGCCACAAGACGGCGAGCGTCGTTCTGAACGAGGCCTATGGCGAGGCGACCATTGCGGTCGACACGCATGTCTTCCGCGTCTCGAACCGGACAGGGCTGGCGCCTGGGACGACGCCGCAAAAGGTCGAGGCAAAGCTGCTGGAGGTGACGCCCGACAAATACAAGCGCGGGGCGCATCACTGGCTTATCCTGCACGGACGGTATGTGTGCCTGGCCAGAAAACCCGGCTGCCCGGAATGTGTGATCCGGGACCTGTGCGGGTATGAGGACAAGACGGTGGCGTGAGGCGGGAAAAAACGGCGGGGCGACGGGGCGACGAACCGGCGTCGACAGACCCTCCCTTGTTTCTTGTGGCCTCCATTTCCAGAGCCTGGGTCATCGCCGGCATTATCGCCGAGATTTTTCTCCCGATGACAAAATGCAGTTCTGGTCTGGGGGGATTTGGGGCTAGCACCCTGGATCGGCGCTGAAACTTTCTTCCTCAGCGGCGGGAAAACAGGGGGATTTGGGCATCGAAATCCACCGTTTCCCCAACGGGTCATCCTCGGCCTTGTGCCGAGGATCCCGGTTCGGGAGGCGATGGAAGCCTCATTGGCCCCCACAATGCGCCAACCGAGGTCCTCCGGATGCGCTTCGCTTACCCGAGATTGACGCGCGCCCTACCTCTGCGCGTAGGGATAGCAGCGGTCGCGCGGCAAGCTGAGATTGTAGTGGCGGGCGAGCCGGCTGATGGCGTCGGCGTGGGCGACATATGGGTCGGCGTTTTCAGGCCCGACGATGATAATGCGGAATTCCGGGTCCTTCCTGCCGCCGGGCGGGAGCATGGCGGTGGCGAGCGGCGTGCCGTCGTCGGCGCGCAGCGTGAGGAAGAGCGGTGCAACCTTCTTGAGGTGCGATTTGAGATTGATGTCGCGCTCGAGCCCGGGGCCGGGCTGGTAACTGAGGCGCGCACGGTCCTGCTCGCGGCGGAAGTGCTTTTCCACCGCATGGCGCATCACGCGTGTTTCATCTTCGGCTTCGGCGTCGGTCTCGA
>DATBNA010000547.1:0-5775 GCA_036554545.1 Hyphomonadaceae bacterium | reverse complement strand
CAAGCTCGGCGATCATGGCCTTGCGGATCTCGAACTTCTGGATCTTGCCGGTCACCGTCATCGGGAAGCTGTCGACGAAGCGGATGTAGCGAGGGATCTTGTAGTGCGCGATCTGGCCCTTGCAGAAATCGATGATCTCCTGGTCCGTCGCAGACTCGTCCTTGCGCAGCTTGATCCAGGCGCAAATCTCTTCGCCGTATTTCGGATCGGGCACGCCAATCACCTGGACATCCTCGATCTTGGGATGTCTGAAGAGATATTCCTCGATCTCGCGTGGATAGACGTTCTCGCCGCCCCGGATCACCATGTCCTTGATGCGGCCGACAATGTTGCAATAGCCCTCGGCGTCGATGGTCGCGAGGTCGCCTGTGTGCATCCAGCCGGCTGCATCGATCGCCTCGGCAGTCCGCTCGGGATCGTTCCAGTACCCGATCATCACCGAATATCCGCGCGTACAAAGCTCGCCGGGCGTGCCCCGCGGCACGATGTTGCCGTTGCCATCGATGATCTTCACTTCCAGGTGCGGCTGCACGCGGCCGACAGTCGATACGCGCCGCTCCAGCGGATCGTTCTTCGCTGTCTGGAAACTCACGGGACTGGTCTCGGTCATCCCATAGGCGATGCCGACCTCCTTCATGTGCATCCTGTCGATGACCTTGCGCATCACCTCGATGGGACAGGGCGAGCCCGCCATGATGCCTGTCCGCAGCGTCTTGATGTCGATGGTGTCGAAGTCCGGATGCTCGAGCTCGGCAATGAACATCGTCGGGACGCCATGCAGCGCCGTGCACTGTTCCGAGCGAGCCGCCTTCAGTACCGCCAGCGGATCGAAGCCTTCAGAAGCATAGACCATGGTCGCGCCATGGACGACGCAGGCAAGGTTCCCCATCACCATACCGAAACAGTGATAGAGCGGCACAGGTATGAGCAGCCTGTCGCCGGTCTTCAGCCCCATCCCGACGCCGACGAAATAGGCGTTGTTGAGGATGTTCCGGTGCGACAGCGTCGCGCCTTTCGGCAGGCCTGTCGTCCCCGAGGTGAACTGAATGTTGATCGGATCGTTACGGTCCAGCGTTTCGTGAATTTCGCTGATCTGCTTGGTCAGCTTGCCGGTGCCGAGGCTCGGTATGCCTTCGAACGCGAACCAGCCAGGTCCTGGCTTGCCGCCGATCTGGACAAGGATTCTCAGGTCCGGCAGGCGGGCCGATTTGAGATCGCCGGGCATGCATTTTGGAATCTCCGGCGCAAGCTCGGAAATCATGCCGACATAGTCGCTGGATTTGAACTTTTCGGCGCACACCAGCGCCTTCACGCCGACTTTTTTCAGCGTGTACTCCACCTCGCTGAGACGGTAGGCGGGATTGATATTGACCAGGATCAGACCGATGCGCGCCGTCGCAAACTGGACCAGCGTCCACTCCGCACAATTGGGCGCCCAGATGCCGACCCGGTCGCCCGGCTTCAGGCCGACTGCAAGAAGCCCCGCGGCGAACTGGTCGACACGCCAGCCGAATTCCTCGTAGGTCCAGCGTCCGCCCTGATGAACAGAGACAAGCGCTTCCTGCTTCGGCCACTTTGCGATGGCGCGCTGCAGCGCCTCGCCGATCGTGTGCTCGAACAGCGCGGGCTCCAGATCGCCCTGCACGATGGAAAGTTGCGCCGTTTCCGACATGACGTCCCTCCCTGCCGCGGCCAACACCTAGCATGGCCGCCGCCTGCGTCAGCAGTCTTCACAACTGCCGCAGGAATGTTTCCGCCGCCGCAACGTCCTCCGGCGAATTGAGATTGGCAAAAGGATCAGGCGATTGCCCTCCCCAGTCCTCGCATGCAACAGCGCCGGCCTTTGCTGCAATCCGGTGAAGCGCGCGTTCTTCCCTGACCGCCTCCTCCACAGCCGCGGCGCAGCCGGCCTGCCATAGCCCGAACACGGGGTGCAGCCCACCCGCATGGCTAACGATAGCGACGCGGACACCCGCTCGGCGCCGCATGGCGTCGAGCTTCTCGAACAGGTTCTCCGGCACGAATGGCGCATCGACCGGCGCGGTCAGCAGAAGCGCGCCGGCGCCCTGTTCTTTTTCCAGCGCCTGCAGCGCGCTGACCAATCCGGCTGCCGGCCCCTGCGCCGTCCTTGCATCCGCGATCCAGCGAGCTTCTGCCTGTCCGGCCCATGAAGGCGCAGCTGGTGAAAGCACAGCAAGCTTCTCCGCCTGTGGCTTCAAGCGTTCAGCAACGATCCGCCACAGCGGCCGGCCGCCCAAAACAAGCAAGCCCTTGTCGAGCCCGCCCATGCGGCGGCCTTCGCCGCCGGCGAAGATCGCAGCCATGTCTGCGCGGCTCGTCACCACATCTCCGCCCGCCAATGCTCAGGTAGCCATCCTCTGGGGAGCTGTAAGGCACGCGCGGCGGCACACGCAATCGCCGATGCGCCCGACAGCCATGTTTGATGCAGGTTTTTGGGGAATTCCGCGGCCCTTCCCAAAAGCGTCAAACATTGTTTCAACAAATGCAACGACAACACCCCACAAGCTGGATCGGCGCCCCTTTCTTCCTATCTACAGGGCGATGGAAAGCGTGGAGACTGCGATGCAGACCTCGTTTCACGTCCATTCGCCGACCTGCGGCTGCTCGCCCGACGCGCGCAGCACCGGCGAGGCTGACGTCCGTCCCCGTGTCGTTATTGTCGGCGCCGGCTTCGGCGGGCTTTCCGCCGCCAAGGCGTTGGGCCACGCCGACGTCCGTGTGACCCTGGTCGACCGGCGCAACCACCACCTCTTTCAGCCCCTGCTTTACCAGGTCGCGACCGCCGGCCTCTCCCCGGGCCAGATCGCCACGCCGATCCGCACCGTCCTGCGCAAGCAGAAGAATGCGGAAGTTCTGCTCGGCACAGTCACCGGCGTCGACAGGGACAGGCGCGAAGTCCTCCTCGCCGGACCTGAAGACAATCGCATCAACTACGACTATCTCATTGTCGCCACCGGCGCCCGGCACTCGTATTTCGGCCGCGACGACTGGGAGAGGTTCGCTCCAGGCCTCAAGTCGCTCGAAGACGCAACCGAACTTCGCAAGCGCATCCTCCTCGCATTCGAAAAGGCCGAGCTGGAAAAGGATGTCGATACACGCAAGCGCCTGCTGACCTTCGTCGTCATCGGCGCAGGCCCCACCGGCGTCGAAATGGCCGGCGCCATAGCAGTATTAGCCCGCCGCGCGCTCGCCAGAGACTTCCGCGCCATCGATCCGCGCGCGGCCCACGTCGTCCTGGTTGAAGCGGGGCCACGCGCTCTTTCCACCTTCCCTGTCTCTCTCTCGCATTATGCCGAGAAGGCTCTGACCAAACTCGGCGCGGAGGTGATGACCAATACACGGGTCACCAATGTCGACGAGAATGGCGTCTCACTGCGAAGTGCGACGGGCGACCGCGTCCTTCCGACCGCCTGCGTGATCTGGGCCGCCGGGGTCGCCGCCTCGCCCGCCGCCCGGTGGCTTGGTGTCGAACCTGACCGCGCCGGGCATGTGCCGGTCAAGGACGACCTCACGATCGAAAATCATCCCGAGATCTTCGTCATCGGCGACTGTGCGCTGACCAAGGACAAGGACGGCAAGCCGCTGCCGGGCCTTGCTCCCGTCGCCAAGCAGCAGGGCGAATATGTCGGCCGCCTCATCAAGGCCATGCGGCGCGCCTCCAATACAACCCGCCCGCCGTTCCGCTATATGGACTTCGGCGCCCTCGCCACGGTCGGACGCAAGGCCGCCATCGCCGACTTCGGGAAGATCCGCCTGACTGGCTTTATCGGCTGGCTCACCTGGTGCGTCGCCCACATCTACTTCCTGATCGGCTTCCGCAACCGGTTCTCCGTCGCCCTCGACTGGACGTGGAGCTACCTTACGTTCGAACGCGGCGCCCGGCTCATCACCGGACCGATTGACCAGGCCGCGTCCCGCGCCGCCAGCGGTGATGCCGCCAAACGCCACGCCGCCTGAGTCGCAAACCCACGCGAGGTGGTGATAGGCTCTCCATCGAAGGCCGGGAGGACGGATGCTCGCCACATTCGATGACTTTCGCAGCGCCGCACGCAGGCGACTGCCCCGCCTGCTGTTCGACTATATTGACGGCGGGTCCTATGCCGAACGCACACTCGCTGCGAACACCGCGGACTTCGCCGGAGTCAGCCTGCGCCAGCGTGTCCTGCGCAACGTCTCGAAACTTGAAACCGGCGTCGACCTCTTCGGCGCACACTATTCCATGCCTCTGGTACTGGCTCCTGTAGGGATGGCGGGCCTCTATGCACGGCGTGGTGAAACACAGGCCGCTCGCGCGGCGACGAAGGCCGGCATACCGCTCTGCCTCTCCACGCTCTCAATCTGCGGCCTCGCCGAAGTCGCCAGAACGGCGGCGCCCTGGTTCCAGCTCTATGTGCTGAAGGACCGCGGCTACATGCGCGAGCTGATCGTCCGCGCGAAAGCGGTCGGTTCCCCGGTGCTCGTATTCACGGTCGACCTGCCATTGCCTGGCGCCCGCTATCGCGACGTGCGCTCGGGACTCTTCGGCGGCGGCACAGCCTCGCGCCTCAGGCTCGCCTGGGATGGCGTGACGCATCCGCGCTGGCTGTGGGACGTCTGGCTCAACGGACGACCGCACAGTTTCGAGAATGTGGTGAAGGCCGTCGGCAAGGGTGCAGGCTTTTCCGACTTCTGGGTCTGGGTCCGCGAAAACTTTGATCCGACGATCACGTGGGACGATCTCTCGTGGATCCGCGAGGCATGGGGCGGCCCGATCGTCATCAAGGGCATCCTCGATCCCGAGGACGCGAAACGTGCATGCGAGGCCGGCATCGACGGCATCGTCGTCTCCAACCATGGCGGCCGCCAACTCGATGACGCGCTCAGCGGCATCCGCGCCCTGCCAGCGGTAGTCGACGCTGTCGAAGGCCGGGCGATCGTTCTGATGGACGGCGGCGTCCGCTCCGGCCTCGACATGCTCAAGGCGCTCGCCCTGGGGGCGAAGGCCTGCATGGTCGGCCGCCCTTGGGCCTTCGCCCTGGCAGCCGGCGGAAGCCGGGGCGTAGGCGCTTTGCTTTCAACCATGCTGGCCGAACTCCAGACAGCCATGGCCCTTACCGGCTGTACCGACGTGGCCAGGGCAAACCGCGACCTTCTGGCCGTATAGTGGGCCAAAACGCAGGTTCGCTTGCACTTGGCCTTTTGGGTGCTATACCCCCGCGTCCCGCGGAGAGGTGCCGGAGTGGTCGATCGGGACGGTCTCGAAAACCGTTGTACCTTCACGGGTACCGTGAGTTCGAATCTCACCCTCTCCGCCACCTAGTCCCCAGTCTCCCGTTCGGTTCCACTTGATGGCGGAATTTGGGGAAACCTTGGACAATATCAAAGTGACTTGGCTGGAAAGGCAATCGGAGCCAAGTTGCGGCGGCATCTCGACGACTTATCGGGAGACAGGGAGCCCTACATGACCCTTCGGCGCTGTGCGTTCTTTGCCGCCCTCGTGGCATCCGTCCTGGTTGCCACCCCCGCGCTGGCGCAGTCGCAGTCCAGGACGCCGCCGCCTCGAAACTACTTGGATGAAGCGCTGGCGACCGGTGAGAAGACCGGCGTGCGCTTTGCGGACTCAAGCGAGAAGGTCGAAGGCCCCAAAACGATCGCGGGTTCGAAATCCTATCAAAGCGCGGTTCCGCATTTCAAGGACATGAAGCCCTGGGATCCGAACTACAAGCCGCCGCGCACGCCAGACGGCAAGCCTGACCTTCAGGGCGTCTGGTCGAC
>DATBNA010000530.1:0-2747 GCA_036554545.1 Hyphomonadaceae bacterium | reverse complement strand
CGACCCTGCTTGAGTACTTCACTGTCAATTTCGAAGACGCAGGCCGGCTGGCGGTTGGAGGCAGCATCGCGCGGTTCTTTCACGGCCTTCGCCACATGCTGCGCGCCAACACGAAGAAAGGCTCCAAGCGAAACATCCTCGCGCACTACGATCTCGGCAACGATTTCTACGCGCGCTGGCTTGATCCGACGATGACCTATTCATCGGCGCTCTACACGTCAGTCGATCAGAACCTTGAGAACGCACAGCTGGCCAAGTATCGCTCCATCGCGCGCAATCTGAATCTCAAGCCTGGCGATCACGTACTTGAGATCGGCTCAGGCTGGGGCGGCTTCGCGGAGGTCGCTGCGAAAGAGTACAGCGCACGTGTCACCTCGATCACCATCTCCGATGCCCAGCATGCCTATGCGACGAAGCGCATCGCGGACGCCGGCCTTTCAAGTCAGGTCGAGATCATCCTCAGGGACTATCGCGACGTGCAGGGCCAGTTCGACGCTGTCGCCTCGATCGAGATGTTCGAGGCTGTCGGAGAGGAATACTGGCCCAGCTATTTCGGCAAGATCGCTGAGGTGCTGAAGCCCGGCGGGCGCGCCGCGTTGCAGATCATCACCATCGACGACGACTATTTTGACCTCTACCGGAAGCGCGCCGACTTCATCCAGCACTACATCTTCCCAGGCGGCATGCTTCCCTCCGAACGCCGCCTTCGCCAGGAAACCGCCGCCGTCGGCCTTGGTTTCGAGGTCGACGCCATGTTCGGCAAGTCCTACGCGCGAACGCTGGGCGAATGGGCGAAGCGTTTCGAGCTCGCGTGGGATGACATCAGGGGCGGCAAATTCAACGAGAGCTTCCGCCGGCTCTGGCTGTATTATCTCGCCTATTGCGAAGCCGGTTTCCGCACCGGCCGCATCGACGTAGGCCAGTTCGTGCTGACGAAGCCGTAGCGGCACCCGGCCTGAATCATCATTTTGCTACCGCAATGAATGACTTGCGCCGCGCGTCCTCACGGCTGCTGTGGATGAAGTTATGTCACACCGGGTTGTTTTTTGTGGGAACAGACCTGCAGAGGGTCGACATCCCGCCCGACGCCTGTTTAGTCAGCCAATATTGCCCTGCCAAACGAGCCGTTGCGGCATTCGACGGTCTCACCAGGGGCGGAATTGTTAGGGGTCAATTCATGCTCAGTATCCTGGAGAGACCCCGATGCAATGCGGATCCCTGGCTGCCCGGCTTCGCCGGTCGGCCGCCCTTGGCGCGCTGTTAGCGACAACATGCGCCCCGGCCTTCGCCCAAACTCCTAGCACGCCCGCGCCACAGGCGGCGCCGGTAGAGACAACCCAGCCAGCGGACGAAAGCCAGCAAGACGAAGGCGACCGCGTCGTCGTCACCGGCTCTCGTATTGCGCGCGACGCCTTCACCTCGACCGCCCCGATCCAGGTGATCACGGCCGAGGCCTCGACACTCGAAGGCCTCGTCGACACTGCCGAAATCCTGCAGGGCTCCTCCATCGCGCAGGGCTCGGTGCAGTTCAACAACACGTTCGGCAACTTCGTCATCGAAGGCGGCCCGGGCATCAACTCGGTCTCGCTCCGCGGCCTCGGCGCCCAGCGCTCGCTGGTGCTCCTGAACGGCCAGCGTCCCGGTCCCGCCGGCGCTCGCGGTCAGGTCGGCGCATTCGACCTCAACGTCATCCCGGACTCCATCATCTCGCGCGCCGAGATCCTGAAGGACGGCGCCTCCTCGATCTACGGCTCTGATGCCGTCGCCGGGGTCGTGAACGTCATCACGCGCACATCGGTCGATGCGCCTGAACTCACGATCCAGTACAACGCCACCGAGCAAGGCGGCGGCAATACGCTTCAGATCAATGGCGCCATCGGTTGGGACGTGTTCGGCGGCAACATCCTGCTCGCAGCAGAGTATGAGGATCGCGATCCGCTGAAATACGGCGATCGCCGCAACCTCGCCTGCGCGCAGGACCTTGCCTATGACGCGGTCACCGGACAGCGCATCGATCGTCAGGATCGTTCTATCCTGGCCAACACATCACTTGGCGGGTGCACGACAGGCAACGTTTACCACAACACGGTGATCGACGCGCTCGCGCCCGTCAGCACACGTTACGTGCCATCGCCGAACGGCGTCACGATCGGGCCTATTGCCGGATATCGGCCCCGCACTAATCGGACATATCTGAACTCACCCGACGGTCTCGCCTATTTTGAGGACGTGCTGAACTCGCCGAAGTTCCTCGAGGGCTACGCCATATCCGCAGTCGAGCGCACCAGCCTCTATGGCAGGGCTGACTTCGACATCTTCGGCGGCGTCGAATGGCTGACCGAGGCCCTGCTGACGCGCCGTGAGTTCGAGCACAAGGACTGGAGACAGTTCTTCCCGCAAATCGGCAGCGCGAACCTCTACAACATCCCCGGTCCGTTCACCGCAACGGGCTTCACCAGTCTGAACTTTCCCGGTCTGGGGCCGACGCAACTTGTCCAACCGGTTACGATCTGGCCGGCCGACCAGCAGGCGACGGTCGATTACTACTACATCAACTCGGGCCTGAAGGGCGATTTCCTGCTGCCGGGATGGTCGTGGACGCTGAATGCGTCGTACTCGCTGTCCGACGCAGAATACAGCAGCAACCAGATCACCAAGGAGAAGGCGGGCGACATCAATTTCGTCAGCCCTTCGGATGGCCTCTATCACGGGCCAGAATACAACCCCTTCGATCCGGCATTCCTCTC
>DATBNA010000524.1:0-11655 GCA_036554545.1 Hyphomonadaceae bacterium | reverse complement strand
AACTCGCCAGCATCGTTCTGTTCATGTTGTTCAGCATATTCTTGATGGCTTTTGGCGCCCTCTACGCTTCGGTGCGGGACCTTCTCTGGTTCCATGCCGCCGCTGTTCCGGCGCCTGCGCTTGACGATGTGCGCCCACTCTATTTTGCGCTCATGACTCTGATCGGTGGATCCTCTGGCGCGTTGGGGTTGCTGGGGGCGTATGTAGCACTTGTCCCCCTGCGCCGCGGCGCGCCTGGCGCCGCGAGCCTTCTGGCAATCGCCAACGCAGTCGCCCTGGTCATGGCGGCCGTCACAGCCGAGAAGCTCGCCGCCGCAACCGGCGCGCCAACGTCTTGGCATATCATGGGGATCCTGATGACGGTAAACGTTGGCGCCTGGCTGGCGAGCGTCGTCGCCATGACAAGGGAAGGTGCGCCCGCAGCGACATGATGGGAAATACAATGCTTCCTTCGATCGCAAGTCTGTTCGCGACCGCTCTCGTGTTTGCAATGGCGCTGCCCGCATCGGCCGACCCGGTACGAATAGAGAGCGGCCTCGTCGATGGTGTCAGCGAAAACGGTATCACGGTTTTCAAAGGCATTCCGTTTGCGGCGTCGCCCGTTGGCGATCTGCGCTGGCGTGAGCCCGCGCCCGTCGCCGCATGGAACGGTATTAGGCGCGCTGACGCATTCTCGCCAATCTGCATGCAACGCGGTTCCTATCCCGAAGATGCCCCGCCGGAACCGATGAGCGAGGACTGCCTCACGCTGAACATCTGGGTTCCCGACGGCGCGACGGCGGGTGCGAATTTGCCGGTGATGGTCTGGATCTACGGCGGCGGGCTCTTGAACGGCACGGCATCGACACCGCTGTACGCTGGTGACGAGTTGGCGCGGCGCGGCGTAATCGTGGTAACGGCAAATTATCGTTTGGGAGCGTTTGGATTTCTGGCGCATCCTGAACTATCAAGCGAGTCCGAGCACAAGGTTTCGGGCAACTATGGTTTGCTCGATCAGATAGCAGCGCTCAAATGGGTGAGGCGCAACATCGGTGCGTTCGGCGGCGACTCAGAGAATGTGACCGTGTTTGGGCAGTCGTCGGGTTCGATCTCGATCAGTGTGCTGTGCGCTTCGCCACTCGCGAGGGACCTTTTCCGTCGTGTGATCGGGCAAAGCGGCGGACTTTTCGAGCCGCTGGAAGTTTCGTCCGACTTTACCCTCGCCGCAGCCGAGAAGGCGGGCGAGTCGTTCGCCGGCAGGTTCGGCGCTTCCTCGATCGCCGCGCTTCGCGCCAAGTCTGCCGCTGATATCGTAGCCGCGCGCTTCTCACCGAATGCGGTGATCGATGGTCACTTGCTGAGCGAGCCACCATACAACGCGCTTGCTGCAGGTCGCGGGTGCGATGCGGACATTCTCGTTGGATCGAATGCGGCTGAGGGGCTGTCGTTTTTGACCGGTCGCAGGGTGACAGCGGCGAACTTGAACGCGCTTCTCGGCGAGGATTTCCCGCCGTTCGTGGTTTCCCTGATCGGACCGAAGACGCCTGCGGACGATGCGGCGGCCAAGGCGGCCTATGTGGCGTTCGAGGGCGCCATGCGTTTCGGGTGGGACATGCGGACCTGGGCGCAGCTGAACGCGGCCGGCGGAGGCGGCAAAACGTTTCTCTATCGCTTCGAACACGCGCCGCCCGGCGCCGAGGGCGCCCACCATGGGGCGGAGATGTCCTACGTATTCGGCCATCCGCTGACCCAGGCATGGGGCGATGGTGACCGCGCTCTTGCGGAAACCATGGGGTCGTATTGGACCAACTTTGCGAGGACGGGCGATCCGAACGCGCCGGGTCTGCCGCTGTGGCCGGCGTTCACGGCTGGGCAGGAGCGTGCGCTTCTGCTCAGCAGCGGTATGCGCACTGGTTCGCTCCCGGATGACGTCGAACTGGACGCGATCGGGCGGCTCTACGCGACGATAAGATTCGTGATCGCCAACATGTACGCGATCGGCGGCGTTGTGATCGTCTTCGTGCTCGCGCTGCTGTATTTCCTCTGGCGTCTGATGCGGCCCCTGGTCCGGCGGAGGAGCAGGGCCGGAATCGCCACAACACGACGTCGACCATAGCGACTGATCGGAGTCGGCGAAGTTGCGCCGCGAGACAAGGCGGCTCCGGCTACCCTTTCGGCGCGAGACTTCTGATACGTTATCGCGATCATCGTCGCGGTTAGCCAGCACAGCGCTGAATCTGGCCAGTTTGGGACAGCTGCACGCGATCAGATCGACCGCCTGGTCGCGGTTTGGCTGGGGGGCGGTGAACTCCCGACCGCCGCATGGCACGGGTCTGGCACTCGCTGGAAGGCGCGCCGGGACTCTCGCGCGCATGCTGGCGGCCGCAATGCAATCGATCGGCAAATCCACGCTCACGGCAGTGATCCCCACATTCAACGCACAGGGGAATATGGCGGAGCTTGCCGGCCGGCCAGGCCAGACATTTAACCATCCCGACCGGGAGGTCGTCCGTGTTGACCGCCCGGCATCGACCGCGGGGTTTGCGACCGATCTGCGCGCCGGGGTAGCCGCCTTCGAGGCATCGAACCTGGGGCGGGCAGGAAGAGGATATTTCGAGTGACCGCCGTTTCCTTCGACTCGAAGCTCGCGAGAGCCTTCACGCAGGCCGGTGTATGGCCGTTCTGGGCGTTGCTCGGCGGAGCGCTGATGGTACTGGCCGTGGCGCAGACCATCCTGTGGCCCCTCAATGGCTTCTGGATCGACGAACTGTTCACACTGGAGGCCACAAACCCGGCTCTGCCCCTGTCGCAGAATTTCGTCGAGAATATTGCACCGGACACGAACCCGCCGCTCTACCCCATCCTTCTGCGCCTCGTTCGCGCCGGCGTGACCGATGCTCGTGTCGCCATTCTTGTCACGGCCGCACTCGTCCTTGCGGCAACGCTGGTCTTCGTCATCCTGACATCCCGTCGTGTTGGCATGCCGAGACTGGGTCTGGCGGCAGCAGCGACCTTTGTTGTTTCCGGCCCCGTCCTTGCGTTTTTTCCTGAAGGGCGAGCCTATTTCCTGTCGATGTGTGTGGCGTACGCGATCGCTTGGGCCGCGGCGCTCGACACGGTGGCAGGCCGCCGTGAAACCGGTTTGGGCTGGTATGCGGTACTGGGTGTGCTCGCCTCGCTCAGCCATATCTTCGGCGCGATTTTCGCGGGCAGCCTCGCCACGACGCTTGTCGGATTTGGAATGCTGAGAGGGCGGCGAGATCTGCGTGACGCCGGTCTGGCGCTCGGTGTCGCCGCGACAGTGGTCTTCGTCATCTGGTTCGCCACGATTCAGGGGAGCCTGGGCCGCGTCGGATGGATTGAATTCACGCCAACAGCTGTGTGGGACGCCATATGGTATGTACGGACGCTGACCTTCGGGCCCGGGCTCATGCTGCTACCTGTTGCGGCGATATTGCTGTTGGCTGTCCGGGTCGAGCGGGCGCGGCCTCTGCTCATCATTCTGGGGTCTGCGTTCTTTCTCTTTGGCGTTCTTCCCCTCGCTGCTTCGACGATCATGCCGATGATCACCGGACGGTACTGGGCGATTGGCGCACCTGCCGCTGCAATGCTCCTCGTATTTGTCGCATGGGCCTTCCTGCAGCGCCGCGACTGGACGACGCGATGGGCAGTTGCAGCTGTAAGTCTGGTTCTTGCGGCAGCATCGATTTTTGGCATCTCAACCGCACAGAAAATTACGGTGGACAAGCCCGTCTGGCACGGGGCGCCGATGGTGGCTGCGCTGGGCGAAGGGTGCCCGCCAGGATCCATCCGGGTCGGCAAGAACATGTATGAGAATGGCGTCGGCCAGATCACGGGCCTTCCGCGCGAGACTTTTTTCGACGCATCGCTCGAGAATGTTCCGCAGCAGCCTGTTTCTCGCGTTTCCTGCCCCGTGATCGGCTGGAACGAGCATCTCAACCCGGTCGATGACGTAGGTGCTGGGACGCCGGACTCGCAGCTGCTCGCCCGACTGCGCCTCGCCAGCCTTCCCGGCGAAGCGGAAATCGTGCGCCACAGGACCGGCTATGTTGTGCTGAAGGCCGGCGTGTGCGAACTCTCGGCGGCATGTCCGAGGTGAGCTTGGTCGACTGTCGGCAGCGACATTCTGAGCTGGGGCTTTTCCGTCGATGAGCGGCTGGCGCTCGCAGCGCCGAGTCGATTTGCCTAAAGAGGTAATCCCGCGCCAACGACCGAAGCGATTAGCGGCGGGTCTTGTCGCCCGTCATGCGGACAATGACCTCGACGGCGCGAACCTTGGCGCCCGCGGGGATCGGGGGCAGGCCTTCAACTTTCACCGTGTGGCCGGGGATGTCGTGAAGGATGCCGTCCTCTTCGAAGAAGAGGTGGTGGTGGTCCGAGACGTTGGTGTCGAAATAGGTGCGGTCGGTATCCAGCGTGATGCGCTTCATCAGGCCGGCGGCGACGAACTGGTTGAGCGTGTTGTAGACGGTCGCCAGCGAGACGCGCACGCCCGCCTTGCGGGCGATCATCGCAACGTCGTCCGCCGTCACGTGACGGTCCATCCCGTCGAACAACAGGCCGCCGATCGCGATCCGCTTGGGCGTCGCGCGCAGGCCGGCCGATTGCAGTCGGGTGACGATATTCATTACATGACTAGAATGGTTCTAGTCTGGAGTAAAAGCAAGGCCAGAACGCCGTAGGCGCAAAAAAGGCCGCATAATCAGGAGTTACACCAGCTCAGGGACGAAATTCGGCCGGCATGCGTCCGGTCGACCGCCGCATGCCCTCTGCTGCATAGTTGCCCGGTGAAATCGGCCGACAGGGATGTGGGGACTCCAATGAAACTTCGCCTGACATTATTCACGCTGCTTGCCTTTGGCGTTTCCTCAACGGCGCCCGCCAGCTTGCCGGCGCTTTCGCAGACGCCGCCCGCCGCCGCCCAGCCCCTCAAGCCGCCGACAGACGCGGTCTTTGTCGAGAAGGCCCGCGCAGCCATCCAGAAGCATGTCGCTGAAAACCGCTTCTCGGGAACGGTGCTCGTTGCGCGCCATGGCAAGCCCATCCTCCGCGAAGGGTTCAGCCTCGCCAATCGCGAGCTGAACGTGGCCGCGAAGCCCGAGACCATCTTCCGTCTCGGCTCGATCACCAAGCAGTTTACCGCCGCCTCTATCATGCAGCTGGTCCAGCAGGGCAAGCTGAAGGTCGAGGACCCGGTCAGCAAATACTACACGGCCGCTCCTGCCGCCTGGAGCGGGATCACGGTCAGGCACCTGCTGAACCACCGCTCGGGCATTCCGAGCTACACTGGTCTTCCCGGCTTCATGACGACCATGGCGACGACGCCGCGCACGCCTGAGCAGATCGTCGAGCTGACACGCGACAAGCCGCTCGAGTTCGAGCCGGGGTCGAAATACGCCTACAACAACACAGGGTATGTCTTGCTCGGCCACATCATCGAGAAGGTGAGCGGACAAACATACGCTGAATATCTCGACACTCACATCTTCAAGCCGCTGGGCATGAAGAACAGCGGATACGATGTCAGCGCGAAAGTGCTTCCCAATCGCGCCGCGGGCTATGACGCGACCAACAACGTCTGGGCGAACGCCCAGTATCTCTCCATGACGCTGCCGCACGCTGCCGGGGCGCTCTATTCGACGGTCGACGACCTGCTGGTCTGGGAAGAAGCCTTCTTCTCGGACAAGATTGTGTCGAAGGCGTCGCGCGAAGCGATGACGACGGACAACGGAAACAACTACGGCTATGGCCTGGGATTCGGCGACATCGGCGGCCACAGGTCGATCGCTCATGGCGGAGGCATCCACGGCTTCTCGACCTACATGACAAGGTTCCCGGCCGACGGCGTCACGATCATCGTGCTGTCGAACCTGCAGAGCGCGCCAACCAGCGCGATCGGCAACGAACTCGCGCGGCTGATCTTCGGCATCCCTGCGCCTCCGCCTCCGGCGCCGCTCGTCGCGGTGGCGGTGAAGCCGGAGGTGCTCGACCGCTATGTCGGCGAGTACGAACTCCAGCCGGGGTTCAACATCACCATGAAGCGGGAAGGGGACAAACTGACCGCGCAGGCCACCGGACAGGGCGCCTTCACCCTCACCTCGACGTCCGACACCGAGTTTCATTTCCAGCCGGCAAACATCCGGGTGGTCTTCCCCGCTGGCGCCGGTCCGGCGCCCAGTTTTACGTTGTTCCAGGGCCCTCCGCGTGAAGCCAAACGCATCACGAAGCCGGCCACGCAGAACTGATCGCTACCTTCCGGCGCATGGTCTTGCAAAGCCCTGCCCGCCATGGATAGGCAAGCGGTAAGGCCGCTCTATCGAGGTGGCGTGGGAGGGTTTTGCAGGTGACTTCGACTTCGACCGGACCCACGTCCACGGGACCTTTGGCAGGCGTGAAAATCCTCGACCTGTCGACCGTCGTGCTGGGCCCGTATGCGACCCAGCTCCTCGGCGACATGGGCGCCGACGTGATCAAGGTCGAAAACGGGGCAGGCGACATTATGCGCCATGCCGGCCCATCGCCCGCGCCGGGCATGGGCGCGATCTACATGGGCTGCAACCGCAACAAACGCGCGATGCTGCTCGACCTCAAGACCGCGGACGGCATCGAAGCCATCCGCCGCCTCGTGAAGCAGTCGGATGTGTTCTTCACCAATGTCCGCATGGACGGGCTGAAGCGTCTTGGCCTTGGCTATGACGAACTCAGGAGCCTGCGCGAAGACATTATATACGTACACTGCGCGGGCTATGGCGCGGACGGGCCCTATGCCGGCAAGCCGGCGTATGACGACCTGATCCAGGCCGGTTCCGGCATTGCCGATCTCTTCCACGTCCGCGATGGCGGACCGCCGCGCTACATGCCCGCGCTGATGGCCGACAAGGTCTCGGGCCTGCACGCCGCCTACGCCACCATCGCCGGCCTCTTTGCCAAGGTGCAGACAGGCAAGGGCCAGTTCATCGAGGCGCCGATGCTGGAAAGCTTCACGGCGTTCAACCTGGTCGAGAACCTCTACGGCCACACCTTCATTCCGCCCCTGGCGCAGATGGCCTACACGCGCTCATCGAGCATCAACCGCGTGCCGTATCCGACGAGGGACGGCTACATCGGCATCATGCCCTACAGCGACAAGCAGTGGGTGACGTTCTTCGAGCTCGGCGGTCGCCCCGAGATCATGACGACCGATCCGCGCTTCTCGACTTACACCGCCCGCACCGCAAACATCGGCGCGCTCTACCAGCTGGTCGCCGAAGTCGCCGCGACCAAGACCACCGACGAATGGCTCGCGCTTCTCGGCAAGGCGGACATTCCCGCCGCGCGCTGCGCCACGCTGCAGGAAGTGCTTGAGGATCCCCACCTGCGCGCCACGGGCTTCATCCACGAACGCCAGCACCCCGCCGGCTTCCCGTATCTGGCGTTGGAGCATCCGGTGAATTTCACGGGGACGCCTGCCGACATCCGCCGCGAACCGCCGTTGCTGGGCGAACACACCGTTGAAATCCTGCAGGAACTGGGCTTCAGCCCTGCCGACGCCGAACGCATCGCGACCGAAGCGGCGCAGAAAAATCCCAATGAAAGCGGCGGCCGGAAAATCAAGTAACAGGGAAGATTCCGGGAGATCTTTGGACCTAACGACCTGCTAACGAATTGTCGCAAGACATGACGCGGGAAGGCCGCGCGCCTATCCTTCGTTTCCGAGTCGCATCAGTTCCAGGAAGTCTGAAATGGCAGGCGTCGACCCTCGCATCATCGCCGACATCGCCCGCATCATTGCGAGGGAACTCGGCGTCGGCGAGGGACAGGTCGCGGCAGCGATCCAGCTGATCGAGGAAGGCGCCTCGGTTCCCTTCATCGCACGCTACCGGAAAGAAAAGACAGGCGGGCTGGACGACACACAGCTGCGCACGCTGGCCGAGCGCCTCGAATACCTCACCATTCTCGCCGAACGGCGCGAAGTGGTGCTGCGCTCCATCCGCGAGCAGGGCAAGCTGACGACGGAACTCGAAGCCCAGATCAACGCCGCGCAGACCAAGGTCGAGCTCGAAGACCTCTACGCGCCCTATCGTCCGAAGCGCCGCACCAAGGCATCGATTGCGCGCGAGGCCGGACTCGAACCGCTCGCCGAGCGGCTCCTCGCCAATCCAGCGCTCGATCCGGTCGCCGAGGCGATGGCTTACATTTCTGCAGACAAGGGCGTTGCCGACGCCGACGCAGCCCTCGAAGGCGCCCGGCAGATCCTGATCGAGCGCATGGCGGAAACGCCCAGTGTCGTCGGCATGGTCCGCGAGAAAGTGTGGAGCGGCGGCAGGCTCTCCTCGGCGCTGGTGAAAGGCAAGGAAGCCGAAGGCGCCAAGTTCTCGGACTATTTCGAATTCGGCGAGCCGATCGCCAACATGCCGTCGCACCGCGCGCTTGCGCTGCTGCGCGGCGAAAAGGAAGGCGTGCTCAAGATCGACCTCGACCTGCCGCATGAGCCGGCGCAGCGACATCCTGTCGTCACCAGCCTCATGGCGGCGTTCAACATATCCGAACGCGGCCGCCCTGCCGACAAATGGCTGGCCGAAACCGCCCGTCAGGCCTGGCGCCAGCGCCTCGCGCCCAATTCGCACGCCGATCTGGTCGAACGCCTCAAGGAGCGCTCGGACGCTGAAGCCATCCGTGTCTTCTCGCGCAACGTGAAAGACCTGCTGCTGGCCGCGCCGGCAGGCCCGAAGGTCGTCATGGGCGTCGATCCGGGCGTTCGCACCGGCTGCAAAATCGCCGTCGTCGATGCGACAGGCAAAGTTCTCGAGACGGCCACCGTCTATCCGCATGAGCCCAAGCGCGACTGGAACGGCGCGCTGGTCACGCTGGCGCAGCTCGCCAAGCGCCACAGCGTCGAACTCGTTTCCGTCGGCAACGGCACGGCCAGCCGCGAGACGGACAAACTTGTCGCCGAACTCTCCTCCAGGATGCCCGAGCTGAAACTCACGCGCGTCACGGTCTCGGAAGCGGGCGCCTCGGTCTATTCCGCGTCCGAACTGGCGGCCAAGGAGTTTCCGGATCTCGATGTTTCGCTGCGCGGCGCCGTCTCCATCGCCCGTCGCCTGCAGGATCCGCTGGCGGAGCTTGTGAAGATCGAACCAAAGGCCATCGGCGTCGGACAATACCAGCACGATGTCGACCAGAACGCGCTGGCCCGCTCTCTCGATGCTGTCGTTGAGGATTGCGTCAACGCGGTCGGTGTCGACGTCAACACCGCGTCCGCCCCGCTGCTGTCGCGCGTATCGGGCCTCAATATCGCTGTCGCCTCCAACATCGTCGCCTATCGTGACGAACACGGACCCTTCCAGACGCGCGCCTCTCTGAAAAAAGTGCCGCGACTGGGGCCGAAGGCGTTCGAGCAGGCGGCCGGCTTCCTGCGCATCATGGATGGCAAGAACCCGCTCGATGCTTCCGCCGTCCACCCCGAAGCCTATCCTGTCGTCGAGCGCATCGCCGACAAGTGTGGCCGCGAGATCAAGGGAATCATCGGCGACAAGGCTTTCCTGTCCGGGCTGAGACCGCAGGATTTTGCCGACGACACGTTCGGCGTACCGACTGTCACCGACATCCTTTCCGAGCTCGAGAAGCCCGGCCGCGACCCGCGCCCGGAATTCCGCACTGCGACCTTCCAGGAAGGCGTCGAGACGCTTTCCGACCTCAAGCCGGGCATGAAGCTCGAAGGCACGGTCACCAACGTCACCGCCTTCGGCGCCTTCGTCGACATCGGCGTCCACCAGGACGGCCTCGTCCACGTCTCCGAATTGTCGGACAAGTTTGTCAAGGACCCGCATGACGTGGTGAAGGCTGGCGACGTCGTCTCGGTTCGCGTGAAGGAAGTCGACATCGACCGCAAGCGGATCGGGCTCACGATGAAGAGCGGCCCCATCGATGCCAGCGCGTCGTCGCAATCGAGCAAGCCGTCAAAAGGAAAGCCGGGTCCGTCCAGTTATTCCGCCGCGCCGCCGAAGCTGAATGCCGACTCGGACAGCCCCTTCGCCGCGCTGAAGAACCTGAAGCTCAACTGACAAATAATTGTGGTCGGCCTGCATCCAAACGGCCCGAAACGGCTCTCTTGTCCCTTAGGCGAGCCATTTGCGGTTCGCCAGGGAGGCGCTCTTTGGTCCGTTCGCTTGTTCTAGCCCTGATCCTGATTGTCGCTGCGCCACCCGCCGTTTCCCAGGAAGCGCCAGTCGAAGCCCGAAGCACGTTCGAGCATGTTGCGCGTGAAGCCTTGCTGACAATGCGCAATCATATGTTCGATCCGGAACTTCTTGATCGTCCTGATTTCAAGGCCATGGACGAACGTATTCGGGACATAGCCGCCACACCCTCGACACGCGAAGAGTTCGTGAGGGCATTCAACGCGGCGTGGCGTGCAGGCCCCATTTCCCACGTGAGCTTGCAGATTGCGCGTTCGACCGCAGACGAAACCGCGACATACCTTGACACGATGCGGGTCGGAGGGCGCGGGGCGCGGCTCGAGTGGAGAGGCGCCGTTGCGGTCCTGACAGTCACGACCATGATGGGATTGGACACAATCGAGCAGATTGAGCAAGCCTTCGCTGATATCCGCGCTCGAGGGGCCGCTGCTGTCGTGATCGATCTGCGGGAGAACGACGGAGGCGCATTTGCGGGCATTGCACTTGTTCAACCCGTTCTGACCGCGCCAGTGGATGCAGGCGCCTTCGTTTCGCAAGGCTGGAACCGCGAGATGAACAGGCCGCCAACCATCGAGGATGTTTCAAACATCGAGCCGTGGACCGGATGGTCGCTAAAGACCTTCTGGCGCGACGTTCAGGATAATCGCATCACAAGAATCCAGTTTCGTCCGGCTGGCGACACTTATAGCGGGCAGGTCTTTGTGCTGGTCAGCCGGGGGACGCGAAGTGCTGCCGAGATGACAGCAGACGCGCTCAAAGCTTCGGGTCGAGCGACTGTTGTCGGCGAGAAGACAGCCGGCCGGATGCTGTCCCAAAAAATGTACGACCTTTCTTCAGGGTTGCAGCTGTCGTTGCCCATTGCCGACTACTATTCGTTCACGTCGGGACGTATCGAGGGCCACGGCGTGGCGCCGCATATTGTGACCGCGCCTGAACTGGCGCTCGATACCGCGCTGAGGCTGGCTGCCCGCTGACCGGGCCTCAACGCATGGTTCTGGTCAGCGAGTCGATGAGGGCGCCGACCATCGCGTCCTTGCGCCGCTCGACCTCGGGAAGGTCGGCGTAAGGAACGAGCAGCGGGTGCGTCCTCTTCGCGCCGCTCTTCGCCTTGCCGTACTTCCAGCCGGCAGCGCGCTTTTCGGCAAGCCATTGCTCGTGCTGGGCGGACGATGGCGCCCTGGGATTCGCCATGCGCCACAGCACGGCTTCTTTCGACGCGTGCTTCATCCATTGCGGCGCGCGCGACCAGGGCGGCGCCGCACTCTGGCCGTTGGCCATCTGCCAGGCGCGAACGGCTTCGTGCATTACCTGCGCGATCTTCATCACCGGGACGTTGTCGCTACCGCGGGCCATGTTATCGCCGGGCGTCGGCGGCCGCTTCCTCGCGCCAACCGGAGATCAGGTCGAACAGCGCCGGATCAATCCAGGCGCCGGAGTTTGCATTGCCAACAGCCACAGGCGTTGAAGCCTTGCC
>DATBNA010000494.1:0-2905 GCA_036554545.1 Hyphomonadaceae bacterium | reverse complement strand
AACGATCGCGCCACCATGAACCATGCGAAGCCCTTGTCCTCGCGCATCAGCGAAGGGAAGTCCTTGAGCCTTTCCCGCAGCGTTGATCGCGCCCGCACCGTCGGCGGCTCAGGCTCGCGCATCAGCATCTGCAATGCTGTCAGCCCGAGGCTCGTGAGCACGAACGCCAGGAAGAACGTCGTCGCATAGCCGTTGCCAAACACATGGTTCGCCACCAGCCAGCTCCCCGCGAAGTAGGACAGCACCGCCGCTATCAGTCCGCCGGTCAGGTTCCGCCACGCCTGCAGCCTCCCCCGCAGCCGGATCGGAATCACCTTGGCGAGCAGCAGCTGGAACGCCACCCGCTGCGGCCCCTGGAAGAACCCCAGCAGGAACAGGAACAGCAGCGCCAGCGTCAGCGCCGGCGACCCCGTCAGAAACCACCCCGAAATCGCCAGGCCCAGAATCTGCGCCCGCATCAGCAGCCCGAGCGTCACCGACACCGGCAGGATGCGCTTGCGGTGTTCAATCTGCTGCGCGCCGATGATCGGCGACACGATGCCGCCGAGCTGCTGCAGGCTGGTCGCGATGCCGACCCAGGCGTCGGATCCCGAGATCGAGTGGATATAAGCCGGGACGAAGGTAGGGGTATTGACCAGCCGGAAGCCGGTCATCCCTAGCATGCCGTGGATGTAGTGGGCGGCGTAGTTGCGCTTGAGGTTGTCTTCGACAAAGCGGTCGTACGCAGCGTCAGCCTCGGCTGCGCTGAGCTTGCCGGCGCCCTCGTCAGCTTCCTTGTCCAAGCTTGCCGCTCCGCACTGCGGAATTCGAATCCCCATCCGCAGGACATGGTCTTAGTCTCGCATGACGCTCTCTTGAAGTGCGTCGCGTTGATGCGCGCAAGTCTTTGCGTAGTCTGGCGCCCGAACAACACAATGAGGGGGAGACCTCAATGCGCCGACTGCTTCTTTTGATGGCTGTCTCGGTCAGCCTGACAGCTCCGGCGGCGCCGCAGATCGCGCCGCCGCAGCCAACGCCCGAGCAGCTGGCGAAGACCGTGCAGGAAGATCAGCTCGGCGACCAGAAGTGCGGCATACCCCGCAACGCCGGCGACGATTACCGCCCCGCCCCGATGTTCCCCGACCAGACGCGAGCGCCCCGCGTTGCCAGCACGCAGAAGTACAAGGTCGACTCCATCGCCTCTGGCCTGCCGAACGCCTGGGGCATGGCCTTTCTGCCTTCGGGCAACATGCTGGTGACCATCCGCGCCCAGGGGCTCAAGACGATCGCGCCCGACGGCAAGGTCTCCGAACTTCTCACCGGCACGCCCGCGATCAAGACGCCTGTGCGCCTCTTCGGCATGCATGACGTCGTCCTCGACAGGAACTTTGCGAGCAACCGGACAATCTACCTCGCCTATGTCACCACGCCTGAAGGCGGCGCGAACTCTGGCTACGTCGCCTCGGCCAAACTCGCCGCCGATGAAAAGAGCCTCACCGATCTCAAAGTGCTGAAGGAAGGCGCCGGCTTCGTTCCGCGCCGCATCGTTCAGGGCAAGGACGGAACGCTCCTCGTTGTCACCGCGGATGTCATCACCCCGTACAACGCCGCCCAGTCGCTGAAGAGCCCGAACGGCAAGGTGCTGCGTATCAACACCGACGGTTCGATCCCGAAGGACAATCCGTTCGTGGCGAACAAGGATGCCGATCCGTCGGTCTACATCCTCGGCGTGCGCGATCCGCAGGGCATGGCGTTCAACGCCAATGGCGATCTCTACATCATCGAGAACGAACCGCGCGGTGGCGACGAGCTCAACCTCATCAAGGCCGGCAAGAACTACGGCTTCCCGCTCATCTCCTACGGCCGTGACAATGACGGCAAGCTGCTCAACGGCGGAAAGACCGCGCAGGACGGCCTCGAACAGCCCATTCACTTCTGGACGCCGTCTGTCGCCTTCTCCGGAATGGCCTTCTACACCGGCGACAAGCTGCCGGGCTGGAAGAACTCGGTCTTCATGGGCGGCCTCTCCGGCCAGCAGCTCGTGCGGCTGGAATTGAACAGCCAGGGCCGCGTCATCGCCGAGGAAAAGATGTTACGCGACCGGTGCAAACGTATCCGCGACGTGCGTGAGGGACCCGATGGTAACATCTACGTCCTCACCGATGACGCGAACGGCGAGATACTGCGCATCTCTCCTGCCTGATCTGCGCGAGCATCGTTGACAGTTGTCGGGCGCCTCGCGATTTTGATCGCAAGGCATCCTGCCCTTCTACGTCCGTTGTCGATCCTGCGGCGGAACAATCAATGTCTATCTTTGAACCCAGTCGGTCTGCGACCGACGGGTTCCATAAGGTACGAGGGGCAGGATGTCCTCTTCACACAGGTCGGGGGAACGTGAAGCAAGCGAGGACTTCGCGAACGCCGCGCTGCTTCACAACGGACAGCGCATCGAAACATCCGAAGACGTCGCCGCCTTCTTCGACCAGTCGCACGGCAACATGATCTACGTGCTCTATCGCGCGTCGGACGAGCAGCGATACACGCCCTTTGAGATACCCAAGCGCTCAGGCGGCATGCGCCTGATCCACTCGCCGAACGGCATAATCCGCGAGGCGCAGACGAAACTCGCGCCATTCATCCGTGATCTCTACAACGCGCACCCCAGCGCGCACGGCTTCATCAGGGAACGCAGCATCCTGTCGAATGCAAAGCTGCACACCGGCCAACGTCTCGTCTTCAATATCGACCTCGCAAACTTCTTCCCGACCATAAATTTCGGCCGGGTGCGCGGCCTCTTCATGGCGCCGCCTTTTCAGCTCGGTCCCGCCGCCGCCACCGTCATGGCGCAGCTCTGCACGCACAAAAACGGCCTGCCACAGGGGGCTCCAACCTCGCCTCACCTTTCGAATTTCATCGCCGCGGACCT
>DATBNA010000371.1:0-3605 GCA_036554545.1 Hyphomonadaceae bacterium | reverse complement strand
CCTTCAGCTGCCAGGCGAACACCGTGTCATCGCCATCAATGATCTGGATTCCAGATGGGCTATAGTCCACCTCGACCTGGCTGACGCCGACCCCGGCGCCGAGATATGGCTGCAACGCGCCCTCGCGGTTGAAGTCGTAGTAGGCGTTCGCGAAGAGTCCCAGATTTGTGATGTCGCCACGTCCATCGGAGACGACCTGACCGACCGTAACCCCGAGTTGGGTGGCCGACCCGGTCAGCACTGCCGCATCGACTCCATCGAGCGAGGTCCCCCCCAGCGTCACGCCGGAGTGGCGGTCTACGTCGGCCTGGCTGTAAGCCAGCTCGAGTCCGTAGCGAAGGCCGTTGTCATTACGCAGGCCCGCTTCGATGGATCCGCCGACGCCGCCGTCGAACTCCGTGGTCCATCCATAGTTCGTACCCGCCGCCACGGCGGTGCCGTTGGGCACTGTCGGCGAACCGTTGCCGGTTGTGAACGCGCCGGTGCGTCCAGAGTTGTCTGAGTCCGACTGCATGACAGCGCCTATTGAACCGCCTGCATACCACTGCTGAGCGTGGGCGGCGCCGGGAAGGAAGATCGCAGCGATCACGGCCGCTGCAACGTAGTTGACTTTCATTTGGGTAATCCTGTGAAAACGCCTGCGATGTTCGCGCCGACCTTCGGCCTCGCCACCCGCGAATCCCGCTGCCGCCGTCAGAGCGCGCTTGGTACGCGTCAACGCGAAGTGTGGTTTTCCACGTTCACGAAAACTCGATGATGCCTGACTCAGTCCGCGCCATCGAGACGCTGCAATCGACCACACATGTAACAGGGACGATCTACTCTCCCGATTTTGTGACCAGAATCTTTTTTCCTGAACGTTGAAGGCGACGAGGACGTTTCCCATCGTCTTGATGCGGGCCGGGCCCCTCTGACAGCCAGCGTCATTGACGCTGCTGTGATGTCGGACCGCATCGGGAGCACCCGGTGTCGGCTCGGACTTTCAACGCCGCCAGACAGCGCGCTCCCGACAACTCGAAGCGAGAGGAGCTCATATGTCTGTGAGGCATTTCAAAGCGCTGCTGTTCAGGGCGGCGAATATCCAAACGGAAATAGATCGGGAGCAGAAGGCGAGCCGTCCGGACAGGATGCGCCTGCTGAAGCTCAAGCGGCTTGGTCTTGTTCTCAAGGACCGGATCCAGCGGCTTGCGGATGTGCCGGCGGCGCCCCCGCTGACGCCAAGGCCGGTCCGTGTGCCCGTCTCACGCGCTCGTCATCATGATTATTGATTTTGGAGATTCACCATGCCGCTCACCACTTCCCCCATCGACGGCGCGCCGATGCGCCAGATCCATCGATATGGCATCGAGTTCGATGTCTGCCCGACCACGGGCGGCGTCTGGCTCGACAAGGGCGAACTCGACAAACTGATCATGCTGGTGCGCGAAGAGACGTTAAGCGAGCAATCGCCCCAACGTCGGCGCGGCCGCCATCACGATAACGACGATTATGATGACGAGCATCATCGCCATGACCGTCACAGCGGCGGACGCCGCTCGCGGCTGGCCGATCTGTTTGACTTCTAGTTCCAGCGGCGCAACCGCCAGTTCGTCTAACGAGTGCGGAATGGACAATCTGTTCGCTACACTGCCCAACGCGGCCCATCGCATCGCATTAGTTGAAACCCCGAGGCATGGCGATCGCGCGCGCGGATGGTCGTTCGCGTGAACGGTCGGGTTGTCCTGAAATTTCTGAAGACGGAGGCGGGCGGCGGCATGCTGCTCGCCTCCGCGGCCTGCGTAGCGATCATCATCGCCAATTCCCCGCTCGCCGGCGCATATTTCAACGTGCTCAAGACGCCGTTCACGCTGGATCTCGGTTTCTGGCGCACCGAGGCCACGCTGAAGGACTGGGTCAAGGACGGCCTGATGGCTGTCTTCTTCTATGTCATAGGTCTGGAGCTGAAGCGCGAGCTTACTGTTGGCGAGCTCTCCAATCCCAAGACCATCCTTCTTCCTGTCGCCGCCGCGATCGGCGGCGCGCTGACACCCATCATCATTTACAGCGCCCTGGCCGGATCTATCGACGCGCGCGGCTGGCCCGTGCCTGTCGCGACGGACATCGCGTTCGCACTTGCCGCGCTGTCCATCCTTGCGCCGAAAGTTGATCCCCGCATCCGGCTGTTCCTGCTGACGCTCGCCGTGGTCGACGACCTCATGGCCATCGTGCTGATCGCTGCCCTGTTCACCAGCGACCTGCAAGTCGTCCCCCTTGTAGGAGCGCTGAGCCTTCTCGCAGCCGCCTGGGCGCTTGGCCGGCGTTACGCACTGCCCATCTGGACCTATCCAGCGCTCGCGCTTGTCACGTGGGGGCTCGCCAAGGAATCGGGCGTGCACACCTCGGTCATGGCCGTGGCTGCCGCCATGATCGTGCCGCCGCGACCGACAGCAACCGAGACCACGCTCATCGGGCAGCTGGAACACCTTATTCACCCGGTCTCGGCGTTCGTGGTGTTGCCAGTATTCGCATTTTGCGCAGCTGGCGTCTCCTTCGCGGACCTCAGCGCTGGCGAACTCGCTGGCGGCGTATCCGCAGCCGTCGCCATCGCGCTAGCGGTCGGCAAGCCGCTTGGCGTGTCGGTGTTCGCCTTGGGCGCGGCGCGTCTGGCGCGCACGCCGCTGTCCTTTTCGATGCGGGACCTCTTGAGCGTCGGCTGCCTGTGCGGGATCGGCTTCACCATGAGCCTTTTCATCGGTGGTCTTGCCTTCGCGGACGATCCGGCGGGCGAAGAAGCAGCGCGCCTTGGCGTGCTGATGGGTTCATTGACGTCGCTTCTGTTCGCCGCCGCCGTCTTCCGGCTATGGCCACGTGACGCCGCAGCCACTTGATGCAGTCAATCTGAGGGAACATGGAAGCCGCGATCCAGATCATTGCCGGTCTGATCCTGCTCGCCGCCGGCGGGGAAGGCGTTATCCGAGGCGCCGTGGGCGTCGCACGCAAGCTCGGTCTATCGGAGCTCCTGATTGGACTGACCCTGGTCGGCTTCGGCACGTCTGCGCCCGAATTGCTGACCAGCATCGATGCTGCCTTGCTGGGCTCGCCCGGCATCGCGCTCGGCAATGTGCTTGGCTCGAATATCGGCAACATCCTCCTGATCCTTGCGCTCGTGGTGCTGATCCGCCCGCTCGGCGTCAATCCTGCCGCGATCAGTCGCGACGGTATTCTTGTCATTCTGATCTCGATTGTCCTGTCCGGGCTTGCGCTCATCTTCGGCGAACTCAACCGCGCTATCGGAACGATGCTGGTTCTGGGGCTCATCGCGTATGTTGCAGGCGTCTGGTGGATCGAGCGCAAAGGCGGCGCTGCTGCCGCCGTCCATGCGGAAGAAGCGCATACCCACGATCCGGCGCCGCCGACGCTCTGGCTTTCCGCCTTCTTTGCAGCCGGAGGCCTTGCGCTGCTTGTGTGGGGCGCGGACCTGCTCGTACACGGCGCGATCACGACAGCGCGTCTTGCCGGCATATCGGAAACGGTCATCGGCCTGACGATCGTCGCGATCGGCACCTCTTTGCCTGAGCTGGTTGCAACGCTCGCGGCCGCCCTCAAGGGCCGCTCGGATGTCGCGT
>DATBNA010000366.1:0-3629 GCA_036554545.1 Hyphomonadaceae bacterium | reverse complement strand
ATCTCACGCACATAGACTTGGCCCATATGCCTCTTGGAGGTAAAATGCGTCTCGAGTCTCGGCAGGAGGCGCAGCAGCATGGCCTGCAAACTCAAGGTAAAGGCGCCGGTGATCACCGCTTGGCTGGCGATAATGGTGGCCGCAGTCGCCAGGCCCACGGCTGGCCACAGCAGAGCGTCATGGAAAAGGCCGAAGAAGGGGTTTGCCGCCGCCTCCGGATACCGGAGCACGAGCGCGGCCTGCCCGAAGTAATTGATTGCGAGCGCGGGCAAGACCATCCAGAACCAGTCCAGCCGCATGATGCGCTTGTTGAAATGGCCGACATCGGCATAGAGCGCCTCCGCTCCGGTGACGGCCAGCAGAATGGCGCCCAGGACGAACATGGCAGGCCATCCGGCGGTTTGAAGAAACCTCAGGGCATAGAGCGGATTGACGACGCTCAACACGTCAGGCTGGCGTGCGACGTGGACCACGCCGGAGAAGGTCAGAAGCGTGAACCAGGCGGCCATCACGGGGCCAAGGAATGCCCCCAGGCGCGCAGTTCCATTTGGCTGTACCAGGAACAGGAACGCCAGCACGGCAATAGCGATCAACACGACGTAAGGCTCGAAAATGGGCGTCGCGATCTTGAGGCCCTCGACTGCGCTCAATACGGAGATGGACGGTGTCAGGATGCAGTCGCCATAAAAGAAGGCGATGCCGATGATGCCGGCGGTCAGAACGGCGCGCCGCCCGCGCTCCGACCGCATGCAATCGGAGGCAAGCGATGTCAGCGTGATGATGCCGCCCTCGCCCTGGTTGGTCGCCCGCAGGAGGAGCGCGACACATTTGACGGTAACTACGATAATCAGCGCCCAGAGGATCAAGGACGCGCAGCCCAGAACATGCGTGCGAAAGGCGATCTCCTGCGGTGCTGCCCTCATAGCTTCCCGAAAGGCGTAGAGCGGACTGGTTCCGATGTCGCCGTAAACGATCCCCAGCGCCGCAAGCAGGAGAGGTCCGGACACGCGCTGCTCCCGAACCCTGTCGGCCCGGGTCTCGCGATGGGAGGCCTTTGTCGCTTCGATGACGCTTTGGGAGGGCATGCTATCTCACCTCCGCTGCCGGCCGATTCTCTCTTCATCACGCTGGCCGCTTCGTGCTGCCGGCACGCTGACGCACATCAGTTCGAGAGCCCAGGAAATATGCTCGAACAGGGCGAGCCGAGTCGGCGGGCCAGATCCAACGCCGGCCGCGATGAGGTACCCCATGTCACACATCGAACCTGGATATCAGCCCACCACCCCTCGGGCATCGAGCCATCTCGACGCCTCGATTGATGAGGGCCTCAGGGCTTACCTGCTGAGCGTCTACAACTACATGGCGGGCGGCGTCGCGCTGAGCGGCGCTGTCGCGTATCTGATCTATATCCTCGCCGTGACGGCTAACCCGATGGACGCGGCCAGTGTTAACGCCAACGCGGTAGCGCTGCGACCGGGGCAATATCTGACTCCGGTCGGTTACGTGCTGTACGCAACGCCGCTGGCGCTGGTGATAGCGCTTGCTCCGTTGGGCGCCGTTTTCTTCCTGTCCTGGCGCATCGAGCGCCTGAGCCCTTCCGCAGCGCAGGCCGCGTTCTGGATCTTCGCAGCGTTGATGGGCGCGTCGCTCTCGACCATCTTCCTGCGCTACAGCGTGGCATCGATCGCCCAGGTATTCTTCATCACGGCGGCTGCGTTCGCCGCCCTCAGCCTTTATGGCTACACCACGAAGCGAGATCTGTCCGGCTGGGGCGCCTTCCTCATCATGGGCGTGTTCGGGATCATGATTGCAGCGGTCGTAAACCTGTTCCTGCAGTCGAGCGGGCTGCAATTCGCCATCTCCGTCATCGGCGTGCTGGTCTTTGCGGGCCTCACCGCATACGACACCCAGCGGGTCAAGCAGCTCTATTACGAGCTGGCCGGGAATCCAGCGGCGCGCCGGAAGGCAGCCATCATGGGCGCGCTCAGCCTCTATCTCGACTTCATCAACTTGTTCATCTCGCTGCTCACGCTGTTCCGCGACCGCGAATAGACATGGACCGCACCAACGAGGAGCAGGACAACATGCCGACCAGCGAGCTGCAGAACAGCGCGAAAGCCGGCGAGCCGGAGGCGGACGAGCCGCGCCGGCGCGATTTCATTCACATCGCCGCCGCCAGCTTCGCCGCCGTGGGCATCGTGGCTTCCTTCTGGCCAATCATCGCCAGCCTTTATCCGGCCGCGGACGTCATTGCCGAGGGAACGATCACGGTGGACCTCGGCCCGATCGAGCCCGGACAGCGCATTACCGTGGAGTGGCGGCGAAAGCCGGTCTTCATCCATCATCGCACGCCCGAGGAGGTTGCCGCGGCGCGAAGCGCGCCGCTCCTCTCATTGCCCGATCCGCAGCTCGATCGCGACAGGGTGAAGCGCGATGAATGGCTGGTCGTCGTCGGCGTGTGCACGCATCTGGGCTGCGTGCCTAAGGGCCAGCTCGCACGCGAGCCACGCGGCGACTATGGCGGCTGGTTCTGTCCCTGCCATGGGTCGCAGTACGACACCTCGGGCCGGGTAAGGCGGGGGCCGGCCCCGATCAACCTCGAGGTGCCGCCTTACCGCTTCATGTCGGACGCCGAAATCCGCCTCGGCTGATGCGCAGGAGTACCGAAAGTGACAGTCGTCATCGTCCTTCGCGCCTCTCCATGCTCCTAATAAGAATGCGGGCCCATCGCTAATCAACGGTCCCGCGATGCGTCACAGGGAGATTGATCATGAGTGACACCGGAACGGCGGATGTGAATGTCCGCCGCAAACGCCGCAGTAGCGTCTCGGACGATTTGCTGGACGATGTCAGAAGCATGGTGCTGGCGCAGAATTGGTGGCTGGTCGCCCTGCGCGGTGTGCTTGGCATCATCTTCGGCGTTATCGCCATTGTAATGCCGCAGATAACGCTCCTCGCGCTCGTGTTGCTGTTTGGCGCGTACATGCTGGTCGATGGCGTGCTGGCCATCATCTCGGCGGTCCGCGAGGTCAGGCGTGGGCAGCGCTGGGCGCTGCTGGTCATTGAAGGGCTGCTGCGGATCGGCGTCGCCGCTCTCGCCGTCTTCTGGCCCGGCCTCACGATCCTCGCCTTCGTGCTGATCATCGCCGTCTGGACGGTCGTTTCGGGCGCGCTGATGATCGCCGCTGCGTTGCGGCTCAACAGGCGCTATGGCCGCGGATGGATGGGGCTCGGCGGCTTCGTGTCCGTCCTGTTCGGGATCCTTCTCATGGCGGTCCCGCCCGTCGGCGCCATCGTGCTCACCTGGTGGTTGGGCATCTATGTCGCGGTCTTCAGCATCGCCATGCTCATCCTTGCCTTCCGCCTGCGCTCGCGGCGCCACGAGACCCCGCGGGACGCGGCGGCCGCCGCACAGGGCGCATGAGCGCTACTCGGCGGCGCTGCCGATAAGTCTTGATGATGTGCTTCGCCAGTTCGAGCATCTCGCCTTCCATCTTCGGCTCGGGGATATGCTCGAAGACCTCCGAGGCAGGCCACACCTCATATGTGAAGTGGAGCATATACGCAATTAGCAATGGACCTTGCGGGTATAAGAGCAGCGTTCGGATGCGCCGGAACAGCACCGTCGA
>DATBNA010000333.1:0-1920 GCA_036554545.1 Hyphomonadaceae bacterium | reverse complement strand
TGTTCAAGGGGCTGTTCGCATAGGCCTCATGTCGTGTGCTGCTCCTGCAGCCACTTCGTCAGGACGCCGCCTTCAACCAGCTTCTCCCAGGCCTGTTCAGGCGTTTCGGCATAACTGAAGAGATCGAGGTCCTCGGCGCTTATGACGCCGTGCTTCACCATGGCGTCGAAGCTGAGAATGTCGCTCCAGAATTTCCTGTCATAAAGCACGATGGGCAGGGGCGGCGCCTTGCCGGTCTGGCGCAGGGCCAGCAGTTCGAAGAGTTCGTCCAGCGTGCCCAGGCCGCCGGGAAACACCACCAGAGCGTTGGCGCGCATGGCGAAGTGCATCTTGCGCATCGCGAAATAGTGGAAGCGCAGCGTCAGGTCGGGCGTCGAGTAGGCGTTCGGCTCCTGCTCCATCGGCAGGGTGATGTTGTAGCCGATCGAGGGTGCGCCGACATCCGCTGCGCCGCGGTTGGCGGCTTCCATGATGCCAGGTCCGCCTCCCGTGGCGATGACGTTGTCGCGACGGTGGTTCTTCTCGAGGGCGCCGCCTCGCTCCGAGACAATGCGGGCGAACACGCGCGCATCCTCGTACCAGCGCTGGTGGTCAGGCGGGCCCTTCTCGCCGAAGCGCGCGCTGCCGAAGACGACGACGGTGGAGCGCACGCCCCAGCGATCGAGCGCTTCCTCGGCCTTGTTGTATTCCAGCAGGAAGCGGACGCCACGGTTGGAATCGCCGAGCAGGTAGTCCTGGTCGAGCGCGGCCAGCTTGTAGGTGGGCGAGGCCATTTGTTCGGCATTGGCGCCCCTGCCGCCGGCGAGCGGAGCGACGGGGATCGGCGGAGGCGGGGCCTTGGGGGGCGGAGGAGAGGCCGCCTTTTGCGAGGCGGGCGGTTTGGCAGATTTTGTCATGACCGGCTCATAGCCAAATCCGGCTCATAGCCCAAGCGTGCAGGCGATCGCTCCACAGCTGCGCGAACGGAACGTCCCGGCTTCTCCGGACGTTTGAGCCCAAAGACCAGCTTGAAGGGAGAAGCATATGCGCATGCCGCTTCTGGCGCTGGCAGGCCTTTGCCTTGCCGCGTGCCAGCCTGAATCGGACAAGACCAACCCAGCCGTCGCGACGGACGAGGCCGTAGCGGAACGCGAAGCCGCCGCTCCGGCCATCGGCGCCAACTCGTTCACCCAGGAACAGGCGCAGCAGAGGATCGAGGCGGCGGGCTATACCGGCGTCACCGAGCTGACCAAGGGCGAGGACGGCATCTGGCGCGCTGTCGCATCGCTCGGCGGCCAGACCCAGGAGGTCTCGGTCGACTACCAGGGCAATGTGACGGGCGGCACCGCGATGTCGACCGATCCGGCGCTGGCCACCTCGCCTGCGTCCCCGCCGGCCATGCCGGCCGAGCCGTCGGTTCCGCCGGCAACGCCCCCCACTAACCCCAGCCAGGAGTAAGGCCCAATGACCATCACCGTCGTACGTTTCTTTGACCGCGCCCGCGATGCCCTGATCGTCGCCCGCGAGCTCGAGGACAGCGGCATCGCCCGCGACGACATCAGCATCATCGCGAACAACAGCGAGGACTGGTATCACGACAATCGCATCGACGAGCGGCGCATCGATGAGCGTCACCGTCACGACCACGATCACGATAACAACGCAGCCGAAGGCGCCGGAACCGGCGCAACGCTCGGCGGCCTCATCGGCGGCGGCGCCGGCGTGCTCGCGGGCCTCGGCATGCTGGCCGTGCCCGGCATCGGGCCGCTGGTAGCCGCAGGATGGCTGGCGACCGCTGTGGCAGGCGCTGCGACCGGGGCTGTTGCGGGCGGCCTGGTCGGCGGTCTCGTCGGCGCGCTGACAGAAAGCGGCGTAAGCAAGGAGGACGCGAAGGCCTATGCCGAAGGCGTACGCCGCGGCGGTGCGCTGGTGATGGTCCGC
>DATBNA010000318.1:0-7112 GCA_036554545.1 Hyphomonadaceae bacterium | reverse complement strand
GGGTCCGGGCTTCGCAAGGCATTGCAGTGCGCTTGCTGTTGCGGCGCTCGCCGCCTGCACGCCCCAGCCGGAAGCGCCTGATGCCGGCGATCTTCTTGTCGCGCGCCAAGCCGCGCTCGGCTTCGATGTCCGCTACAGGATGGAGATACTCGACCGGCTGGAACGCGACGAGGACCCGGTCGCGGTCTACATGTTCTATCGCGACCATGTGCCGGGTTACGCTAAAGAAATCAGCGACCGCCTCGGCCTCGAATTCAGTCGCGTCTCGATGCGTCCGCGCAACCCGCTCAACTCGGCCGACGACTGGGAACGCGAACAGTTCGCCCAGTTCGAGTTCTGGCGTGAGACTGGGCGCGACCCGACTGTCATGGAAAGCGCCGCCATAGTCGAAGAAGACGGGCGAAAGCTCTTCCGCTGGATACGCCCGCTCATGGCCGATGAGGCCTGCATGGCCTGCCATGGCGATGAACTCGATCCGCGCCTGCTCAAGCTGCTGGCGCAGGAATATCCACTCGACGAAGCGACAGGATACTACGAGACCGAGATTCTCGGCGCCTATTCCGCCACCAAGGTGCTCGCAGAAGAGTAGTCAGGCTTTCGCGCCCTTCTTGCCAGCGCCGTAGACCGGCGCTGCGGCGGCGGAAGCTTCATCCAGCGGCCATCGCGCACGAGCAGGGGTATCCAGCGCATCGCTGATTCCGCGCCGCAGACGCTCGGCGCCCGCAAGCGCAATCATCGCGGCATTGTCTGTGCACCAGCGCAGCGGCGGCGCGAAGAAGCGGAAACCGGCGCGTCCTGCTTCCGCCTCCAGCCTTGCACGCAGCGTCTTGTTGGCGGCAACGCCACCCGCAACAACAAATGTATGCGGCGGCTTTGCAAGATCGGCGATGGTCTCCATCGCGCGAGCGGACTTGGCGGCGAGAATGTCGGCGACGGCTGCCTGGAAACTGGCGCAGATATCGGCGCGGCGTTGGTCGGTTAGCGTTTCCTCTTCCGCCGCGCGACGCACTGCTGTCTTGAGGCCGGAGAAGCTCATATCGAGTCCGGTGCGGTCCAGCAGCGGGCGCGGCAGGTCGACGGCCTTCGCATTCCCCTTCTCCGCTTCGCGCTCGACGGCAGGGCCGCCCGACCCGGCGAGCCCCAGTAGCTTCGCCGTCTTGTCGAACGCCTCGCCTGCCGCATCGTCGATGGTCGAACCGAGCCGGCGGTATCTGCCGATGCCTTCGACCCAGACGAACTGGCAATGCCCACCCGAGATCAGAAGCAGCAGATAGGGAAAGTGGACGTCGTCCGCGAGGCGCGGCGACAAGGCATGTCCTTCGAGATGGTTCACAGCAGCAAGCGGGATTCCCCGCACAAGGGATATGGCCTTGGCTGTCGAAAGCCCTGCCATCACACCGCCGATCAGGCCCGGGCCGGCCGTGGCCGCAACGCCAGTCAACACGTCCCAGCTCAGGCCGGATTCCTCCATGACGGACTGGATCAGACCATCCAGCCGTTCGACATGGGCGCGTGCCGCGATCTCCGGCACAACGCCGCCATAGGCTGCATGGTCCTCCACCTGGCTCGCCACTTGTTCGGCCAGCACGGATGCGCCTTCCGGCGAAAGACGCACGATCGCGACTGCGGTTTCGTCGCAGCTCGTCTCAATGCCCAGTACAGTCACTACATCTTGCGCCATGGCGGCGGCGCTTGTACGCCGCGAGCGCTTCCAATGCCAGCATGGACCGGTCCGAATGGCAGCGCAGAAAACAATCCGTATCGGCACGCGCGGCTCCCCGCTCGCCCTCGCGCAGGCCAACCTGTTTGCGGACATGCTGGTGAAGGCGTCGGAGGGAAAGATCGTCACGTCGATCCACCCCTACACCACCACGGGCGACAAGATCCTCGACAAGCCTCTGCAGGACGCGGGCGGCAAGGGGCTTTTCACCAAGGAGCTCGACCGGGCGCAGGAGGCCAGCGAGATCGATGTCGCGGTCCACTCCCTGAAGGATGTAACGGTGAAGCTCGAGGCGCACCTCTTTCTGGCCGCCTATCTGCCGCGCGAAGACCCTCATGACTGCCTGATCGGCCCCTGGGCGCGCATCGCCGACCTGCCAAAAGGCGCCGTCGTCGGTACGTCCAGTCTTCGCCGCAAGGCGCAGCTCCTCGCCATCCGGCCCGATCTCAAGGCTGTGACGTTCCGCGGCAATGTCCAGACCCGTCTCCGCAAGCTGGCTGATGCCGAGGCGCAAGCGACCATCCTCGCCGCCGCCGGCCTCCGCCGCCTCGGCATGATCGACAAGGCCGCGGGGATCATCCCCGTGGAGGATATGCTGCCGGCGGGCGGTCAGGGCATTATCGGGGTCACGCTCAGGAAGGATGCGCCTGAGTGGCTGTCGTCCGTCGTAGGCCGCACCGACGACCTGCCTTCACGCCTCGCCGCCGTCGCCGAACGCGCCTTCCTGCGCCGCCTCGACGGCTCCTGCCGCACGCCGATCGCCGCCCATTTACGCCTCACCGGCGCCGGCGCGTGGATGGCCGGCGAAGTTCTCTCCGACGAAGGCGACAGGCGCTGGCGCGCTGAAGGCTCGCTTGAGCGCAAGCCAACAGAAGATGAGGCCGAAGCCTTCGGTCTTTCGCTGGCCGAAGAAGTCGCCTCAAAGCGCGAGGCCGATCCGGGCGGCGCCTAGTCGATTTCGCGAGCCAGCCGGATCGTCGCGCCGCGTGAATTCCAGGCGACCGGCTCACGGCGCGTGACGGACGCAAACTGCGGCCCCGACACATAGCCGCCAGCCCGCGCTATGTGTGATGCGCACCTGTCGGGCGAGACAGGATCGTCGCCTTCACAACTCGTCACCCACTCCGGGCGGTTGCCCAGCATGTCGTGGAGCCCGAACGGATTGGCGCGATAGCTCCCCGTTGCCGCCGTCGAATCTCCCAGCCCGTCATTGCACCCGGCGACATAGCCGAGGTTCACTTTTTCCTCGCCCGGCGCTTCCGACAGCGCGAGATCTGAGAGGTTTTCGTAGGTACAGGCGGCGTTCGGATCATCGCCCCAGTAGAAGCGCGTCGCCGTTCCGCCGCGCGCGGCGTATTCCCATTCTGCTTCCTCAAGCAGGCGATAGGTGCGACCGGTGTGTCGGGAGAGCCAGTCCGCATACGCCTTTGCTTCGTGGTAGCGGACATTGACCGGTCGGCGCCCGCGCCCATCGCCATAGTCGAAGAGCCACAGGCCGCCGCAGCCACCGGATGCTGTGCAGGCATCGTGTTCCACGAAGGCGATTTCGTGCCGCGACACGGCGATGCGTTTCACTGTTGCGCTGGTCTGCACTTCGCCGTCCCAGCTGTTTCCCTCGCCGGGCCTCGGCCCCATCAGGAAAGTTCCGGCCGGCACGATGACCATCTCCGGACAGTCGACGCAGTCGCGGAAAACTGCTCCGTCCGCCTTACCGCCGGCCGCATCGCCTTCGCCGGGGTTGATCGCCGGACGCAGGCTCGCCGCCAGCGGCTGGATGTGCTCGAGCCGCGCGAGAACCTTGTCGGCAAGGTCGCAGTCCGACGGCGTCGAGCGGTAGAGTTCCTCGAGGTCGCCCCGAACGCTTGAGCGGCTCAGACCTTCATTCCACTGTTTCTTCACTGACTCGCATGCCTGCTTGGCAATGGTGCGGGCGGCATCCTCGTTCGCCGCTGCGAGCGACAGCCTGTCCGCCGTCTCATAGCCATCGCGCCACCACTTGAACGGGTCGATGACGTAGAACCCGAAGCCGCCGCCGAGCAGCACAGCGCCGCCCAGCAGCACGGAGACGCTCTGGTAGAGCACGTTGGGATCCTGGCCGCCCGTTCGCCGCCGCCACCAGCCCTGCCTGGGAGCGCCGGCGGACACGCCAATGCCCAGCCCCTTCAACATTCGCGAGACATCGGACTCGAACCCGAGCCGGCGCAACTCGACACTGTTCATCTGCGCGAGGGCTTTGATCTCGTCGGGCAGCATTCCGGCGATAGGCATGCCGACGCCGTCCACCAGGATCGGCACAACCTTCTTGCCCTGCCGCAATGCGGAGGCGATCTGCAGCCGCACCAGATCATCGCGATTGTCGAGCGCGCGGCCGCCTTTCTTCGGATCGCGAGCGGTCAGCCAGCCATTCCCGATGACGGCGAGGAGGATCTCGCACTGCGCCACCCAGCGGTCGACATGTTCGAACGCGCTCTGCCCGGCGGGGGGACTCCCGACACCAAAGACGATGTCCTTGCGGGGATCGCGCATCATCGGCCAGAGGGCGTGATAAAGCCGCTCGGCTGGCCCCTGGGCGTCGTCGCGCCTGTGGCTTATCAGGAATTTGGCCATAGCCCACCCAAGTCCAGCTATGCTGTGCAGGTCTTGATCCTGCAGGCAACGCAACAGGCTGGATCGGCGAGTTGTCCGGTGCGGCATCAACCGCCGCGGGATTGCCCTCGCCCCTCCAGCGCAGGAATGTGCAAGCGTGAGTCCATCTCCTTCCTTCCGCGTGCTCGTCACTCGTTCTGAACCCGGCGCGTCGGAAACGGCGCAGCGGCTGGCTGATCGCGGCTATTCGCCGGTCGTCGAACCGCTTTTCTCCATCGAGGCGATTGCCGCCAGCCTTCCGGCATATGACGCGCTCGCCTTTACCAGCGCCAACGGCGTCCGCGCCTTCGCCCGGCTCGACCCGACCCGCGACCTGCCGGTTTTCTGCGTCGGCGGCCGCACCGCGCAGGAGGCGCTGGACCTGGGCTTTGCCCGGGTCCTGTCGGCCGAAGGCGATGTGAATGACCTTGCTATCCTGATCGGAAACCGGATGCAGGCTGGCGCTCGCCTGCTCCATACCGGGAACGAGGAAAGCCGGGGCGACCTCTCCGGAACCCTGGCCGCCCGGGGCATTGAGGCGAGTTTTGTTCCGACATTTCGCGCAGCGCCGGTTGCTGCGCCAGGCCCCCGCCTTGCCGCGCACCTTGGCGGCAAACCCGCTTTCGATGCGATCCTGATCCATTCGGCGCGCGCTGCTGCGATCCTGTCGCAATTTGCAGCCAAATCGCCCAACCGTGCGCCGCTGGACGTCGCGTCCATATCGGCCGAGGCAGTTCGCCCCCTAATTCATCTCGCCCGGCGCGTCCAAACAGCCGCGCGGCCGAATGAAGCGGCGCTCGTCGATTCCCTTGGACTGTTACGCGATTTGGGTTGAGACGCGCCTGCAGCTCCCGGTATGTTCGAATCAGGACACCGCCAGCAGGACGCCAGGCGATGATAAGCGGTCGGGCTAAGGACGAACCACAACCCATCGAAGCGGAATTCGAGCCGTCCTTCGCGCCCGAAGCCCGTCAGAAGAAGGGATTTGCACCACCGCCCATGCGCAGCCGGTCGGTGACGATCCCTGAATTGCTGCTGGGATCCAGCGCGGCGGCGGTGCTTGGCGCTGTCATGGCGATCGCCGTCACCAACGCCAATTCAGGCGCTGAAACAGGCACGCTTGCGCGCGAAATCGACAGCCTGTCGACCAGCCAGACCGCTCTTTCTGCCCGCGCCGATCGCATGAGCGAAGATATGGTGGCCATCCGCTCGCGACTTGAATCGCAGGCGGAACGATTGGCGCGGCAGGACCAGGTAGAATCCTCGCTGCGCGGCGAGATCGCCACGGTCGCCAGCCAGATGTCGGCCCTCACCGGCGCGGGCGCGCCCGAACCCGGCACGACCGCCAGCAACACACCCCTCGCCATCCTGCTGGCCCGCCTGACCCGGCTCGAGACGATCCTGGCGGACGACGCCGCCTCGCCGCAGACGACCAGGCAAGTCCAGCGCATGCTGACCGACCTCAAGTCCCAGGTTGAACAACTCTACCTCTCCAACACGACGCTGACTGACGCCCTGGCGCAGCGCGAAGCGGCGCTGGCGGCCATAGAGACCAGCATCGGCTCGCTGTCTGGCGAAGTCGAACAGATCAAAGGCGAAGCAGATACCGCACGCCGCGTCGCCACTGGCCTCGGCATTCTCAAGCCAGCCGCAGAAGCGCGGCAGACCTCGATGACCATCGCGGCCGGGCCGAAAACGGTGCGCGCCTTCTCACTGATGGAACTCGCCGCGCAGCGCAGCGACCCCTTCTCGACCGAACAGCAGGCCCTCGCGCTCCTCTTGCCGGACGATCCCGATGTCGAACGGCTGGCTGAGACCGCGCGCAAAGGCGCCCCGACGGCGCCTCAGCTCAAGAAGGCCTTCGACCTCGCGGCGCGTAGCGCACAGCGTGTGGTGGGTAACGAGGGCTGGGGCTGGAGCTGGTTGCGCGCATCGAGTCCAGAAGTGTCGGACGCAACCAGCGCGGAAGCTCGCCGGTTGATCGAAGAGGCCCGCAATGCACTGGACGAAGGCGACCTTCGCGCTGCAGCAAGCGCCGTGACCTCGCTTCCTGTGCCTGCATCCTCGATCTTTGCGCCATGGCGAGACCTCGCCATCCGCCGCGCCGAACTCGACGAACGGCTCGAGCGGCTCAACCGCCGCCTCACCGGCGGCGCGCCGGTCACCACCGAAGGTTGAAGCGAAACAGCGATTACTTACGCAGCTGTCATTGCGCTGGCGCTTATGTGTCCGGCGCCCGGCTTGTCGCCTCCCACGTCACACTTATGGTTCGACGCGCTCCCCCGGACGGGGAAACGATTTTATGTTGGGAGGAATACTTGAAACACGCCTTGGTTGCCGCGCTTTCTGTTGCGGCTCTCGCCGTTGCTGCCCCAGCCATCCTCGCCGCAGGCGCTCAGACACCGGCGCCGGCCGCAGCAAAAGCTGATGCGGCGCTTAACGCGGCCATCGCCAATCCCGCTCGTCAGCAGGCGCACAAGGTGCGCGACATTCATCGCCATCCAGCAGAGACGCTCGCCTTCATGGGCCTCAAGCCGGGCATGACGGTTATCGAGATCGCACCGGGTTCGGGCTACTACGCCGAGATCCTCGCGCCCTACGCCAAGGCCACGAAGGGCAAGTACATCGCTACGGGCAATCCGATCGCCAACATCTCGGACCAATCGGTGTGGGGCGCGCAGACATATGTGCCCTTCAATCGCACATCCGGTCCGCTGGCGCCCGCCGGCTCTGCCGACATGGTCGTGACCTTCCGCAACATCCATAA
>DATBNA010000259.1:0-3117 GCA_036554545.1 Hyphomonadaceae bacterium | reverse complement strand
CTGGCGCAAGGTTTCGCCCTCGACCTGCTTGTCCGGCTTGAGCACGACGAACGCCGCCGGCGTCTCACCCCATTCGCGCGAAGGGATACCTACGACGGCCGACTCATGCACAGCCGGATGCTTCGCCAGCTCAGCCTCGATGTCGCTCGGATAGACGTTGAAGCCGCCGGTGATGATCATGTCCTTCTTGCGGTCGCCGAGGACGAGGAAGCCGTCCTCATCGAACCGGCCGACATCGCCAGTCCGGATGAAGCGCTCGCCTTCGGGGCTGTACCACTCGGCCTCGGCCGTCTTCTTCGGCTGGTTGTGATAGCCGGACATGATCGACATCGACTTGCCCACGACCTCGCCGGTCTGTCCGCGCGGCAGCTCCTTGCCGTCTTCTCCAATGATCCGGATGTCGTGCCCCGGCGCAGGCTGGCCAACCGTATGCAGCTTGTGCGGGAACTCATGCGCGCGGAGCAGGCAGGAGCCGCCGCCTTCCGTCATGCCGTAGATCTCGACCAGCCCGCCTGGCCAGCGCTTCAGCACATCGGCCTTGAGATCGGCCGGGAAAGGCGCGCTGGTGCAGGTCTTCATGCGGTAGGAAGTAAGATCGAAGCTGCCGAAGTCGGCGAAATCCATCAAGCGGCGATACTGTACAGGCACCAGCATGGCGTGCGTCGCATGGTGCTTCTGCGAGAGCTCCAGAAAGCCACGCGCGTCGAACTTGCGCATCAGGACGAGCGTGCCGCCGCGCACCAGGGTGGGGATCAGGCTTACCAGCGTCGTGTTGGAATAGAGCGGAGTAGATACGACGGTGATCGAGTCTGGTCCGTAACCGAGCGCTTCCGCCCGGCGAACGTGACCCCAGCGCATCTTGTGCGGCTGGACGATGCCTTTGGGCGTCCCGGTGGTTCCAGACGAATAAATGATGTTGAAGGGTTGCTCCGGATCGATCTCCACCGTTGTCGGTTTCGATCCTTCGGGCGCAAGCCAGGACGCGAACGACTTATTGGCGGATCCTTCGAGGCCGACGCGCTTCACGGTCAGCTTCTCGGCCACGCTGTCGAGCGCAACCGATGCGCTGTCATCCACGAACAGCAGCCCGGCCCCGCAATCACGAACCATTGCAGCAAGCTGCTCCGGCGTGGACGATGGCGCGAGCGGGCACGCGGCCGCACCGATACGCAGCGCCGCCACGAACGTCGTCACATACTCGATCGAGGATGGGCTGCAAATCGCAACCGCTCCCTTGTTGCCGACGCCATCGCGCTGCATCGCCGCCGCTGCGCGATCGATCAGCGCATCGAACTCCGCAAAAGTCAGCGCGCGCTCGCCATCGATGATCGCGCGATGTTCCGGCCGTTCTTTCGCGTGTGCCCGGATCATGTCCGGCATGGTGGAGAAGGGCTGCTCGAGAAGCTCGGCTGCGGTGGTCATTCTATTTCCCTGTGAAGCGCGGCTGGCGTTTCTCGCGGAAGGCCGCCCGGCCTTCCTTGAAATCTTCGCTGTTGAAGCAGGCGTCGATGGCCTGCTGGGCCATTATGCGAAATGACGGATCGGCAGCCGCGCGGCTCGCCAGCTTGGCTGCTGCGAACGTCAGCGGCGCGGTGTTCGCAATCATCGCGACCATCTCGCGCACGGTTTCTTCCAGATGCTGCGCTGGCACGATGCGGTTCACGTATCCGATCTGCAGTGCTTCCTCCGAGGTGAAATGCCGCGCGGTTGCCAGCATCTCCATCGTCACGCCTTTGCCGACGATCGATTGCAGCCGCGCCAGGTTGTCGAGTTCGTATGCAAGGCCCAGCCGCGCCGCCGGTACGCCGAACCGCGACCCTGCCGAACAGATCCGGATGTCGCACGCGCTCGATATCACGATGCCGCCGCCGACACAGAAGCCGTTGATCATCGCGATGACCGGCTTCGGCGCCTCGGCAAGCGAAGCCGTCGCTGCGGTGACGGCCGAGGTGAAGATGTGGTTGGCGTCGGCGCTGTGGCGCACCTGTTCGAACTCGGCGATGTCAGCGCCGGAGATGAAGGCCTTGTCGCCCGCCCCGCGAACCGCGATCGCCCGCACGCCGGGGTCGGAAACGAGACTCGCAACGGCTTCCGGCAGCGCCTGCCACATGTCGAGCCGGACGGCATTGAGTCGCTCGGGCTGGTTGAAGGTTAGCCAGCCGATCGGGCCTTCTGCGGCCGCGATAAGTCTGCCTCCGGCAAACTCCATAAAACCGTCCCTTCAGCGCCGTCTCGTTGACCCTCAGGGCCAAGCTGGATACGAGATTCCCTTGGTGGAAGCGCTAAGCCTTATGCCTGAGGGGAGGCAAGAGGCGCGCTGGGGCGGAGGACAGAAACAGCAGGGCCTGCGGCGCGATGGCGCGGGCTCGCCCGCCGGGAGTTGTGCGTGCCGGGAGCAGGTGTTCGAACGGCAGTGAACTCGCCCGCCGGGAGGTCGGCGGCTTGAGCGATCGCATGCTTCCGCCCGGTCTCAACGGCGACATCGACGTGCTGGCGTTCGCCGAGGCCGAGCTGGCCGCCGGTCGTCCGGCGGCGCTGGTCACCATCGTCGGGCTCGATGGGCCGTTCTCGCGTCCACTGGGGGCGCAGCTTGCGGTGGCGGGCGACCGCCGTTTCGCGGGCAGCATCTCCGGCGGCTGTCTTGAGCAGGCGCTGACCGAAGAGGCCCAGCTCGCTATGAAGGAAGGGACGAACCGCACGCTGCGCTATGGCCGCGGCTCGCCATACATCGATGTTCGCCTGCCGTGCGGCGGCGGCATCGATCTTTATGTCGATGTCGATCTGAACCATGCACTGCTGCAACGCGCCGTTGCGCTCGGGCGCAAGCGCAAGACATTCTCCTTCCTGTTCGATCCCGCGACGAAGCGCTCGACGCTGCGCATAGAGGAAAGCGAAGTCAGCCCGAAGCCCGGCGAGTTCGTTCGTCGCTTCGAACCGAAGCTGAGGCTGCTGCTCGCTGGCCGTGGCTGGGAGATCGTCGCAATGAGCCAGCTCGCGCGCACGGCCGACGCAGAAATCGTGGTCGCGAGCCAGGAGCCGGCGACGCTGGAATTCTGCAAGCCCTATGCGGACGAACTGATCCGGCTGACGACGCCGCAGGCTGCGCCGAAGCTGCCG
>DATBNA010000573.1:0-3041 GCA_036554545.1 Hyphomonadaceae bacterium | reverse complement strand
GGCAGCTTGTAGAGCTCGAGCCACTGAACGCCGGCAAAGAAGTACTCGAAATCCTCCGGCGGCTGCGCCGCCTCGAGAAACACTGGCTTCATCGGCTTCTTGTAGCGATCGGCGAGATAGATCTCGCGCTTCACATGGTCGCTTTCGAAGGCGCGCTTCGAGCACATCACCATGATGCCGCCAGCGCCCTTGATCGCACGCACGATCTCGCCTGCCCATCCATCGCCAGTCTGGAGACCTGTCTTGTCCATCCACACTTCGCGCCCGTTCGCCTTCACCGCATCGACAACCGGCGTCACGGCGGCGTTATCGGCATGTGCGTACGAGATGAACAGCGCAGCGGACGATGCAGGCCCTGATGCGGCAGCGGCGGCAGGCAGCGCCTCGGCGCGTTTCTGCGTCTTCCGCTTGGGCTTGCTGCGGCCGACCGACATCACCATCAGGACGAGCACAATACCGGTCGCCGCGCCAATTCCAGCAGCCTGCAGACTGGTGAGATGAAGATCGCCTAGCCCTTCGATGCCCAGCGCTGCCGTCGGCAAGGAGATGGTGAAATCACCCTGCGAATTGAGCGCCAGCCAGACGGATCCGCCGAGCACCCCAACAGCAACCAGGAACGCCAGCGCGCCAAGTGCGCCGCCGCGCTTCGCTTTCGCCGCAACAACCTCGTCGTCACCTTCGATGCGCGGAGCAGATCGCGTCTTCCGCACGGGCGACGGGCGCATGGCTTCGCGCACGTCGCCATAGGTGGAATTCAGAGTCCCTGGGCCGCCCGACCCAACGCCACTGGGCCGGTTCTGGTTTTCAACCAGCGCCCGGTTCATCGCTTCGCGAGTAGCGCGATCCACCTGCGGCCACACGCTGAGCTGCCGCCCGGTCTCGAAACTGGCATCGATTGCCGGCAAGTCTCGCAGGCCGACCGGCAGGAAGCCATGGTCCAGCTTCACCAGAACGAGCCGCCCGTCCGCCCAGGCGTCGAGCATGCGCCTTTCCATCATCATGCGATGCGTGCCGAACACCGACTTCTGCGACCACAGCGCAACGACCACATCGCTTGCCTGCAGGTGACGGAATCCCCGCGCCCCGGTTTCGGTCTCCGTCACCAGTCCGCGTGATTTCAAAAACGCCTTGAGGTCGTCCGCAGTGGCCTGGTCCGCTTCCGCGTGCACGATGAAAACGAACAGGCCGCTCCCCGTTTCGAGGTCCCAGACGGGCTTTCTAGCTCCTCAGCCCGTCGGCAGGGAATAGTTTGGCGCCTCGCGGGTCATCTTCACATCGTGCACGTGGCTTTCGCGCAGGCCCGCGCCGGTGATCTGGATGAACTTCGCCTTCTTGTGCAGCTCATCAACCGTTCTGGCGCCGACATAGCCCATCGCGGCGCGCAGGCCGCCGGCCATCTGGTGAAGGATCGGGGCGACGGGCCCCTTGTAAGGCACCTGCCCCTCAATGCCTTCCGGCACCAATTTCTGCGGCGCAACCTCTTTCTGGAAGTAACGGTCGGCGCTGCCCTGTCCCATGGCGCCCAGCGATCCCATCCCGCGATAGGCCTTGTAGGCGCGGCCTTCGTAGAGGAACACCTCGCCGGGCGATTCCTCCGTTCCCGCCAGCATTGAACCCATCATTGCGCACGATGCACCGCCGGCCAGCGCCTTGGCGAAGTCGCCCGAGAATTTGATGCCGCCATCTGCGATCACCGGGGTCTTCGTTTTCTCTGCAGCTCTGGCGCAATCGGCAATTGCGGTGAGTTGCGGCACGCCAACGCCCGCAACGATGCGGGTCGTGCAGATCGAGCCCGGACCAATGCCAACCTTCACCGCATCGGCGCCGGCGTCGATCAGCGCCTTGCATCCATCAGCGGTCGCGACGTTGCCGGCGATGACCTGAACACGATTGGAAAGCTTCTTCACCCGCTCGACGGCTTCGAGCACCGAGCGCGAATGACCGTGCGCCGTGTCGATCACAACAGCGTCCACACCTGCGTCGATCAGCGCCTGACTGCGTTCGAACCCTGAGTCGCCCACAGAGGAAGCCGCAGCCACGCGCAGACGACCCTGCTCATCCTTGCAGGCATTGGGATTGGCCTGGCTCTTTTCCATGTCCTTGACGGTCAGCAGGCCAACGCAGCGGCCTTCCTCGTCAACGACGATCAGCCGTTCGATACGGTGCTTGTGCAACAGCCGGCGTGCTTCATCCTTGTCCGCGCCTTCCCGCACCGTGACGACCTTCTTGGTCATGAGTTCGGAAACCGGCCGGCTGTCATCGTCCGCGAACCTGACATCCCGGTTCGTGATGATGCCCAGCAGCTTTCGCGGAACGCCTTCCGGTCCGGGCTCCACCACCGGAATGCCGGATATCTTCAGGCGATCCTTCAGGACCTTGAGCTGGCGCAGCGTGACGTCCGGAGTAACCGTCACAGGGTTCACCACCATGCCGCTTTCGAACCGCTTCACACGGCGCACCTGTTCGGCCTGCTCCTCGATCGAAAGATTGCGATGGATGACGCCGATGCCGCCGAACTGCGCCATGGCGATCGCCAGCGCTGCTTCGGTCACGGTGTCCATCGCGGCGGAAATGATCGGGGCGTTAAGCGCGATGTCGCGGGTTAGCCGCGTGCGGATGTCGACATCGCCGGGAACGACCTCGGAGGCGCCCGGTTCAAGCAACACGTCGTCGAACGTGATCGCCTGCCGAATCTGAATTGAAGGGGGGTGCTGTTCCATAGACCCGTCTAGCGATTCTGCCGGGGCTTGGGAAGTGGGATAGCTGGACAAGACAACGCCGCGACGACCTCCCGGCCGCCGCGGCGCGTTCGCTCTGGCGATTCAGATTACTGGGTGACGAAGCACTTGCCGAGTTCGTCGGCGAACTTCTGCTCGGCCTTGGTGTCCATGCCGTTGTCGGTGAACCACTTCTTGGCGCGGACCGAACCCATGCCGGTGCGGGTGATGTAGGCTTCCCATGCCCACTGGAAGTAAGCCTTTTGGCCCTGGTCCTTGGTGATGGCCTTCCCGGCGCATTCGCAGACGGTCGCGTTGATCTTG
>DATBNA010000244.1:0-12388 GCA_036554545.1 Hyphomonadaceae bacterium | reverse complement strand
GCGATCTTCTCCGCCATCAGGTGAGGCTCCGCAGCACGCGAAGCGTCTGCTCGACATGCGCGATCGGCGTTTCAGGCACGACGCCATGGCCGAGATTGAAGATGTGCGGGCGATCACGCAGCGCTTCGACGAACTCGCGTACACGCCGGTCGAGGTCCGGGCCGCCGGCGACAAGCCGCATCGGATCGAGATTTCCCTGCACCGGCATGCCCTTGGGCAAGCTTGCCGACATTCGTTTCAGGGGAACCGCCGTGTCGAGACCGACCGCGCTAACCCCTGTTTTTTCAGCATAATCCAGCGTCAGCCCGCCAGCACCGCGCGGGAATCCCAGGATCGGCGCGGTTACGCCGAGAGACCGCACCCGCTTCACCAGTTTCGCTGTCGGCTGGATCACCCAGCGGTCAAAGGCATCTTCGGGCAGGCCTTCGGCCCAGCTTTCGAACAGCATCAGCGCGTCGGCGCCTGCCTTTGCCTGCATCGCCAGATAGTGCGCCGAGGCCTCGACCAGCTGGTCGAGCATCCCGTCGAGTTCCTGCGGGTGTTGATAACCGAACTTGCGTGCGTCCGACTTGTCCGTGCCGCCGCGGCCTTCGATGGCGTATACGCCAACCGTCCAGGGCGATCCGGCAAAACCGATCAGCGTTGTGGAATGATCCAGCGCCTCGCGGACGCGTTCGACTGTCTCACCAACCGGCGTCAGCTTCGCCAGGATCTTTTCCATTGGCACGGCCGACAGCTCGGCTGCCTTCGTCGCCGGATCGACGCGCGGGCCTTCGCCTTCAAGGAAGCGCACATTGCGTCCCATCGCATCGAGCACCAGCAGGATGTCGGCAAACAGGATCGCGCCATCCATCCCATAGCGACGCACAGGCTGCAGTGTCGCCTCGGCAGCGAGGGAAGGGGAGTAGCAGAAATCCAGGAAGTCGCGCGCGCGTGCCCTCAGCTCGCGATACTCGGGAAGATGCCTCCCGGCCTGTCGCATCATCCATACGGGAACCGGATCTATCCGTTCGCCGTTGAGCACTCTCAGAAGCCTACGCTCTTTCACTTGTCACCCGGAAGAAGAGAAAGAGTCTTCTTATTTTGAATCTGAATCTAGAAGACTCTGGTGGTGTTTAGTCGCTTGATAAGTGCGTGCAACGCGCCATCCCCAGACGCTCCACACCCTCACTCACCGATGACCCTCTTACGTTCCGACAGGCTCGCCGGCTTTAAGAGAGCGTTAACGTCTTCGTTAACAAGAGCTTAACCGGAGTCGAGTCCTCAGGGCGCGACTCATGGGCGCCGAATCCATGAGTCTTGCTCAGCCTCTCCACCTGTCGAGAACCGTGTGAGCGACTCCTTGCGAGGTTTTGGACGCTTCGGACCTCTGCGCTTGTCCACAATCCGCTCCCAGCGCTAATGGGGAAAAGCCTCCCCATATCGGGCCAGGAGGACGGCAAGCCGGAATGACCTTCGAGACCTATTTCAACGTGCACCTGGTCTCGGATTCGACCGGCGAAACGCTCAATGCGGTGATGCGGGCGGCCGTAGCGCAATTCGACAACATCGCCCCGCTCGAGCACAATTATTACCTGGTGCGCTCGCCCAAGCAGCTCGAACGCGTGCTGCAGGAAATCGAAAACGCCCCGGGCGTCGTGCTCTACACCATCACGGACGAAGGCCTGCGATCGCGGCTGGAGGCCCGCTGCCGCGAGCTGGGATCGCCGACGCTTCCGGTCATCGATCCGGCGGTGAACATGCTGTCGCGCTATCTCGGGCTGGAATCCGCCCACAAGGTCGCCGGCCAGTACCATCTCGACGCCGAATATTTCCAGCGCATCGAGACCATCAATTTCGCGCTCCAGCACGATGACGGCCAGCACACAGAGCACCTGCGCGAGGCCGACGTAGTTCTTGTCGGCGTTTCGCGCACATCAAAGACGCCGACCTGCGTCTATCTCGGCAACCGCGGGGTGAAGGCAGCCAACGTGCCGCTCGTCCCGGGCGTCGACGTGCCGGACATCCTCACCGGGCCGGACGCGCCGCTTGTCGTCGGCCTCAAGGTTTCGCCTGACCGCCTGGTGCAGATCCGCCGCCAGCGCCTGCTGTCGCTGAACGAATCCGCCGACACCGCCTATGCGGACGAGGAAAAGGTCCGCGAGGAAATCACACAGGCCAACCGCCTGTTCGTGCGCATGAAATGGCCGACCATCGACGTCAGCCGCCGCTCGGTCGAGGAAACCGCCGCCGCCATCCTCAACATCATCCAGGAACACGGCCGGTGAACACGTCGCCCGAACACCGGCTGATCCTTGCTTCGAAGAGCAGGTCGCGTGCAGCCGTGCTGAAAGCGGCAGGCCTGGACTTCACGCAGATCGGCTCCGGCGTCGACGAAGAGTCGCTGAAGGAGGCGCTGCGCGCCGAGGGAGCGAGCGTCGCAAGACAAGCCGACCTGCTTGCGGAAACGAAGGCGCTCAAGGTTTCGGTTTCACATCCCGGCGTCGTCCTCGGATGCGACCAGATGCTCGATCTCGATGGCCTTGGCCTCGACAAGGCGTCGACGCGCGAGGAAGCGCGGGCGGTTCTCCAGCGCCTGCGTGGCAAGACTCACATTCTGCAGTCCGCGATCGTCGCCTGTGTCGAAGGCGCGCCGGTCTGGCGGCATCTTGCCCAGCCGCGCCTCAGGATGCGCAACTTCTCCGACAGCTTCCTCGACGCCTATCTCGACGCCATTGGCGAGGCCGCCTTCGAAAGCGTCGGCTGCTACCAGATCGAGGGCAGGGGAGCCCAGCTTTTCGACCGCATCGACGGCGATCTCTTTTCTATCATGGGCATGCCGCTGCTTCCGCTGCTGCAATGGCTGCGGGATCGCGGTACGCTGCCGGCATGACGACGCGGCCGCCTTCCAGACTCTATGCTGTCGTCGGCGACCCTGTGTCCCACTCGCTGTCGCCGCTGATCCACAATCGCTGGATGCGTGAGGCAGGGCTCGATGCGCACTATTCCGCCATTCACCTGCAGGCAGAGGACGCCGCTCCGGGGATCAAGCTGCTGGCCAGGGACTATTCAGGCCTCAACATCACGCTGCCGCACAAGATCGCTGCGCTGGCTGCATCCAGCGAAGCGACGGCCAATGCAAGACGCGTCGGCGCCGCCAACACGCTGGTTCGCAATGAAAGCGGCGGCTGGTCCGCGCACAACACCGACATCGAAGGCTTTGCCGAGGCGCTGCAGTCGGCCGACGCCGGCGACCTCAAGGGCAAACCCGTCGTCCTCATCGGAGCAGGCGGGGCGGCGCGCGCCGCTGTTCTTCATCTGGCGAAAATCGGCGCCGACCTCGCCATCGTTAACCGTTCGAAGGAGAAGGCTGACGCGCTGTCCAAAGACCTCGCGCCAACGGCCACAACAGCGGGGCTGGACCAGCTTGGAGCACTCGCCAGCGAGGCTGCGGTGGTCGTGAACTCGGCCAGTCTCGGCCACTCCGGCGCAAGTCTGCCCGTTCTGCCGCCAGGCAGGGGCCGGCCCTTCCTCGACATGTCCTATGGCAAGGCTGCGGAAACCGTTCTGAATCAGGCGCGTCTGGCGGGCTGGACGCCGCATGACGGTCTGCGAATGCTGGTTGGCCAGGCGGCAGCCTCATTCCGCATCTGGTTTGGTATTGTCCCTGACACACACGGCGCGCTGGATGCATGCCGAGCTGCCGTGGCGACCAGATCATGATCAAGCTAGCGCTCACGGGATCGATCGGGATGGGGAAGTCGGCGACGGCAGCGATGTTCGCAGCCCGCGGCGTGCCCGTCTATGACGCCGACGCCGCCGTCCACAAGGCCTATGGGCCGGGCGGGGAAGCCGTCGCTCCGCTCGAATGGGCGTTTCCGGGCGTGATCGGCAGGGACGGCGGAATCGACCGCGCCAAGCTGCGCGCCAAGGTCGCCAAGCATCCGGATTCGATGAAGCGGCTCGAAAACATCGTCCATCCCATCGTCGCCGGCGCCCAGCGCGCTTTCCTCGAAAAGGCCGAGGCCGACGGGGCCGATATCGTCGTCCTCGACATCCCCCTCCTGTTCGAAACCGGCGGCGACAAGAAAGTCGATGCAATAGTTGTGGTTACAGCGCCGGAAGATGTGCAGCGCGCCCGGGTCATGCAGCGCGGCGGGATGACTGGGGACGAGTTCGAAGCGATACTTGCTCGTCAGACGCCCGATTCGGTGAAGCGGCGCGGCGCGGATTTCGTCATCAACACGGGTTTCGGCTTCCCCTACGCCGAGGCGCAGGTCGATGCGATCCTTGCAGCGCTCCGTTCCCGCCTCCGGGCCGCAAACGGAACGGATTCATGCGCGAAGTCGTTTTCGACACCGAAACCACCGGCCTCGACCCAAGGCAAGGCGACCGGATCGTAGAGGTTGGCTGCATCGAGCTGGTGAACTACCTGCCGACGGGGCGCGAATTTCAGATCTACATCAATCCTGGCCGGCCCGTTTCCGAGGCTACCGTCCGGATCACAGGCATCACCAACGAGACGCTGCGCGGCAAGCCGCAATTTTCGCATCCGGATGTCGTCGACCGGCTGATGGAATTCTTCGGCGACGCCGCGATCGTCGCCCATAATGCCGAATTCGACCGCAGCTTCCTCAACTACGAACTCGAACTGCTGGGCCGCGCCCAGCTGCCCAGGGAGCGTTTCGTCGACACGCTGGTGCTGGCGCGCGAGCACCGGCCCGGCGCGCCGTCCTCTCTCGATGCTGTCTGCAAGCGCTTCAACATTTCGATCGAGGGCAGGGAACTGCATGGCGCCCTCAAGGACGCGCGGCTGCTGGCGATGGCCTATCTGGAGCTGCGCGGCGGCCGTGAACGTGTCTTCGATTTCGCCGCCGCAGGCGCCGCTCTCGAGTCAGCACAGGCCTTCGCCGTTCCGCGTGCGCCGCGCCCACACCCGCTTGTTCCGCGCCTCAGTGCAGAGGAAACGGCGGCTCACGCAATCTTCGTATCCGAACTTGGCGATGCGGCGATCTGGAAGAAGTACGGCGCAGCCTAGGCCTGGCCGGCTTCCTGCTGTGCTTCGGCGCGGGCGCGTTGCTGGCGATACAGGCCCACGAAATCGATGGGATCGATCATCAGCGGCGGATGACCGCCCTCGCGGGTGATGTCGGCGATGATCCGGCGCGCGAAGGGGAAAAGCAGGCGAGGGCACTCGATGAGGAGGATCGCCTCCATGTCTTCGCGGCGCGCTTCCTGCAGCTGGAAGACGCCGACATAGATCAGCTCGGCGATGAAGACGATCGCCTCCTGCCGTTTGGCTTTGGCCGACAGGCGCAGCTCAACCGCGAAAACGTGATCCTGCGGCGGGCCCGGCTCCACGCGGACGTCGATGCCCAGTTCTATTTCGGGAGCGGTATTGCCCTGCTGGGCGGCGAACAGGCCCGGATTCTCGAATGACAGGTCCTTCACATACTGGGCAAGGACGCGGATGACCGGGGCGCCGGCGCTTATGGCGTCGCCGTTCTGGTCGTTTGAGGGCGTATCGGTCATGAGAATTTTAGGTCCGGAATTGGCATATCCTGAAGGCAGGCGCGCTATCACGGTGCAGCGACCCCCGCAACAGCGGGCTGACTCCGCTGGTTTTGTGTCTATATTGCTGGGGAGGGAGGTTGCACGTGCCTCCTCCTGCCCAACCCTGAAGGCGCGACTTGAGTATTGAACTCATCATCCTGGCGGCGATCGCGGTTTTCGTGATCTCCCGGCTCTATGCGGTGCTTGGCACCAAGACAGGGACGGAGCAGCCAGCTCGCCGTTATAACAAGGAAACGGTCACCCGGCGTCCCGAGCCGCAGGAAGACGAGGCCGCGCCGGCCGACAGCGACGAACGGCCGCGTATCCGCGCCGCCTTTACCGGACCTGCCGCTCCGGGCCTGGAGGCGATCGCTTCCGCCGATGCGCAATTTAATCCTGAAGACTTCACGAAGGGCGCCCGCAAGGCGTACGAGCTGACCGTCAACGCCTATGCCGACGGCGACCGTGACGCTCTCCGCACCTTGGTCGATGACGACGTGTTCGAGGTCTACACCCAGGCGATCGCCGATCGCGAAAAAGCCGGGGCCGAGCCAATGCGCCTGGTGCGCCTGCGTTCAGCGCGGATCGTCGATGCTTCCCTTGACGCCTCGAACATGGCGCGTGTCGGCGTGTCGTTCGAAAGCGAGCTCTCCGATGGCGATACGCTGCGCTCCGCCAAGGAGATCTGGACGTTCAAGCGTTCAGTGAAGAGCCAGGACCCGAACTGGCTGCTCGACGAGGTCGCCACGGCCTCCTAGTGAGGCCTTGGTAATCGGCCTCGTGTAGCTCCATCCCATGTCCCGCCGCCTGTCGCCCGAAGAGCGCCGATTGTGGAGCCGCGTTGCGCGCACCGTGCGCCCGGCGCCAGGCCGAAGGCTTGAGGTGGAGGACGATGCGCCGGCCGCATCGGTTGGAGCCGAACCCGGACCTGCGCTCTCGCCCGCGGCGCCACAAAGATCGCGCAAGGCCGGCCCGCCGGAAGACCTTTCCGGGCAGCGCCGCATACGCCGGGGACAGAGCGGGATCGATGCGCGGCTCGACCTTCATGGCCACACGCAGGACACAGCCCACCGCGAGCTCGTCAGCTTCATCCTGCGCGAGCATGCGGCGGGATCGCGGTGCCTCCTGGTCATCACAGGGAAGGGCAGGCTGGGGACCGGCGTGCTTCGCGCACGCCTGTTCGACTGGATCGGCGATCCGGATCTTCGCACGATGATCGCCGGTTACGCCCGCGCCCATCCCCGCCATGGCGGAGAGGGCGCGGTCTATCTTTTCCTCAAGGCGAAGCGCTCAAGACCCTACTGAATCCGCGAACCTTTCAGTTCGATGTCAGCGAACTGCCACATCGTCTTGAAGTGTTCGCGCTCCATGGCGGCTTCCTCGGTCTTGCCCTGCGCTTCCAAAGCCTGCGCGAGGCCGAACGTCGACCAGCCATTGTGCGGATAGATTTCGAGGTCCTTGCGATAGACCGCCTCGGCCTCCGCCGGTTTGCCGGCCTTCAGCAGCGCCGCGCCGAGCGACTGGCGCGTCGGGTAGTACCAGAATGGCGGCTCGGTGTAGGGCAGGGCGTCCTGTCCCGCGACCGCTTCAGTGAACTTCGCGACTGCTGTCTTCGTATCGCCCGAGGCCTGTGCGATCTCGCCGAGCACGAGGTTGTCGGCGATCGCGAGCAGCTGGCTGGCGGGATAGTCGTTCCCGTCGAGGAACATCACCTTGTCGTTGGCCTTTAGCGGAACGAGCAGGGCCTGTTCGGCTTTTGCGCTCTTCACATCGCCCTTGTTGGCGTATGCGACGCCGCGCGCGTAATGCCAGATGGCGTTGGAGAAGGCGAGATCTTCACGCGGCTGCGGCTCGGCCAGGATCTCATCCCACTTGCCGAACTGCACCAGCGACAGCAGCGGGATGGTGTGGAAAAACTCCACCGTCGGAAACTGCTCGATCTGCTCGAGCCGGACATTGGCCGCGACCTTCCGCGCCGCCTCGATCGAGACTGCGCTTTGGCCCTGCATCGAGGATGCGGCCCACAGGAAGTGAATGTTGTGGGGGTAGTACATCGCCGGATAGAAGCCCTGCGCGTTGCACTGGGCGATGTAGTCCTCGTCCACTTTCGCCGCCTCGATATTGGCTTTCGCCGCATCGTTGTAGCGGCCGACGCGCCAGTAGATGTGCGCCGGCATATGCACGAGATGGCCCGAGCCGGGCGCCAGGGTAAGCAGAGTGTCTGACGCCTTTTCGGCCTTTTCCGGCGTTGCCGAGGCTTCCATCGCGTGGATGTAGAGATGTAGCGCCAGCGGATGCTTCTCGTTGCGCGCGATAATTGTCTCCAGCGCGGCGATCACCGGAACGATCTCTGGCCGCGGCGTCGTTGAGTCCGACCAGTAGTTCCACGGCATGGTGTTCATCCACGCCTCGGAATACATCGCCGCGATGTCGTCATCGGCCGGGTATTTCTTCGAAAGCTCGCCCAGCGCCGTGGCGTAGGCGTTGTCCAGCGCCGTGCGATCCTCGACCGGCTGCGCCGCATAGCGCGTGGCCAGTGCATCGATCAGGTCGCGCTCGACTTCTGGCTTGCCGGCCGAAACGGCCTTCGCCTTCTCGAGCGCGGCATAAGCTGCTTCCTGGTCGGCCGGCGACATGATCGCCTTGCCCTTGGCGGTGACGTTGATGTTGGGGCCGGTCGCCAGCGCTTCCCCCCAGAAGCACATGGCGCAGCTGGGATCGAGCTTCTGCGCCGCGCGGAAGGAGCGGATCGCCTCGGCATGGTTGAAGCCGAAGGCCAGCATCATCCCCTGATCGAAATAGCGTTGCGCGCCGGGGTCCTTGGTGTCGATCGCCCGGTGATAGGCGCTCATGCCGCTGAACAGCGGCGCGCCGGCCCGCGTTGCGAGCTGGGCGTCGGTCTCGGCAGGTTTTGCGCAGGAGATCGCTAGAAATGGAATGGCGAGTGAAATGGCGACAAGACGAGAGATACGCATCTGACCCTCTCATGAAGACAGGCCATATCTATCACCACGACGTCCCAGGGGGACAGTGTACTTGCGGTCTACCCCTTCGGCCGGCCGGCTTTTTCCTCCAGGCCGGACCGGGCCTGCCGCGCCTCCAGCACTTTCCCGACCTGATCGAGCGAAACGCCGCGTGAACGCAGCGCCACCAGCAGGTGGTAGATCACGTCCGCTGCCTCCGCGGCCACTTCTGTGTCGCCCTGGTGCGCGATGGCGATGGCGGCTTCGACGCCTTCCTCGCCCAGTTTCTTGGCGGTGACGGTCGGTCCGCCGGCAAGCAGCTTCGCCGTCCAGGACTTGTCCGGATCCTCGCCCGCGCGCGCATCGATGGTCCTGGCGAGCTCAACCAGAACCTCGCCGAGGAACACCGCCGAGCCGAGCGGTTCGTGATGCGTTTTCATGCGACTGACTCCATCGGCCTTACCGGCGCGCCTGCATCCGCCAGTGCGCGCTTGGCGTCGGCTATCGTAGCTTCCCCGAAGTGGAAGATCGACGCCGCCAGGACGGCGTCTGCGCCGCCTTTGATCACCGCTTCCGCCATGTGCTGGACATTGCCTGCGCCGCCCGAAGCGACGATGGGCACGCTCACCACATCGCGCACGGCGCGCAGCAGCTCGATGTCATAGCCATCCTTCGTGCCGTCCCTGTCCATCGAGGTCAGCAGGATTTCGCCAGCGCCAAGCTCGGCCGCACGCCGGGCAAACCGGATTGCATCTTTCCCCGCACTCTTGCGCCCACCATGGGTGTAAACGCCCCAGCCTTCGCCTTCTCGCCGGACATCCAGCGCCATCACGACCGCCTGCGCGCCTACCTTCCTCGCGCACGCGGTGAGGATTTCCGGCTCCAGCACGGCGGCGGTGTTGATCGCGACCTTGTCCGCGCCGGCCTTCAACATCGCCACCATGTCGTCCGGCGTGCGCACGCCTCCCCCGACCGTCAGCGGCATGAAGCAGACGTCCGCGGTGCGCTCGACCACGTCGATCATCGTGCCGCGCTTTTCGTGGCTCGCCGTGATGTCGAGAAAGCAAAGCTCGTCGGCGCCCTGCGCATCATAGGCCCGCGCCAGCGCAACCGGATCGCCCGCATCGCGCAGGTTTACGAAGTTGACGCCCTTCACGGTGCGCCCATCCTTCACGTCCAGGCACGGAATGACGCGTACTTTCAGCATGATCGTCTAGTCGCCCGGTCGAAGCGGGAAAGCAAGGGCGGGGCAGGCGTCAACGTCAGCCATCGTCTGCTCCGATGTCCCTGAGCAAGTGCGCTGGCAGGCGGGTTGCGAGCGAGCGCCTCGCCAGCCTGCGTTGAAACTGGGGGTCGAGGTCCGCCTTACGGCGCGACCGGTCGTCAAAGCCCGCGGCGCGCGCGAGCCATTTGAGAATGTCCATGAGAACCTGAAGCTGAATGTTGGAGACGAGCGAACGTTGTCATGGCCGTCTCCTCTTCAGCTTGGGGTCCGTGGCGCGGGATGCGCGATGGACAGTGGGCGGGCTTATACGCGCGAGCAGGCGAGGCGTCTAGCGCGCCGCCAGCAGCGCTTCCTTGGGGTCGATGTCGCCGTCATAGAGCGCGCGGCCGAGGATCGCGCCCGCGATGGCCCGGCCGGGACGCGCCTTCAGCGCCCGGATATCGTCGACATTCTTCAGCCCGCCCGAAGCGATCACCGGGATCGAGACCGCATCCGCCATCGCGCCGGTGAAGTCGACATTGACCCCGCTCTTGAGGCCATCGCGGCTGATGTCGGTGACGATCAGCGCTGCAACGCCGCAGCCCTCGAATGCTTTCGCCAGCTCGATCGCCTGCATGTCGGTCGTCTCGGCCCAGCCCTGCACAGCGACGAGGCCGTTGCGCGCATCGACGCCGACTGCGACCTGATTGGGGAATGCGCGCGCCGCGGACTTCACCAGTTCGGGATCGCGCACGGCCGCGGTGCCGAGGATCACGCGCGCGATGCCGGCTTCGAGCCAGCGCTCGACCCCCGCCATGTCGCGAATGCCGCCGCCGAGCTGCACAGGCGCTTGCGCCGCATCGAGGATCGCCGCCACCGCATTGTGGTTCACCGACATGCCGTCGAATGCGCCATTGAGATCGACAACGTGCAGCTGATCGAACCCCATCGCCGCAAAGCGCGCCGCCTGGTCTGCGGGATCCTCGTTGAACGACGTCGCGCTCGCCATGTCTCCGCGCAACAGGCGAACGCAGACGCCGTCCTTCAAGTCGATCGCGGGATAGAGCTTCATCACGGCTTCCAGTTGAGGAAGTTGGCCAGCAGGCGCTGTCCGGCCTGCTGGCTTTTTTCCGGGTGGAACTGCGTGCCGAAGAGATTGTCGCGCGCCACCGCCGCCGTGAACAGTCCGCCATAGTCGCATTGCGCCGCGACATGCGCCGCATTACTCGCGATAAGCGCATAGGAGTGCACGAAATAGACATGAGGGTCCGGCCCGAGGCCAGCCATCACCGGGTGAGGCCGGATATCCCTCAGCACGTTCCAGCCCATGTGCGGAACGGGCAGGCCGCCTTTGGGACGAATGCGCTCGACGGCGCCCGGTATCCAGCCGAGGCCGCGTGTTTCCACATCCTCGCGTCCGACATCGGCCATCAGCTGCATGCCGACGCACACGCCGAGGAACGCAACGCCCTTCCTGAAGACAGCCTCGATGAGCGCTTCGGTGACGCCATGGCGCGCGGCTAGCCCGGCTGCGCAGTCCGCGAAGTGCCCTACGCCCGGCAGGACGATGCGATCCGCTCGCCGGATCCTGTCGGGGTCATCCGTCAGGTCGACCTCAAGGGAGACCTCGGCGCTCTGCGCCGCGGCTTCGAGCGCGCGGCGCACCGAACGGACATTGCCCGAGCCATAGTCGATGATTGCAAGGCGGGTCATGCGCGGGCCTGTAACCCGGCCCGGACGCGAAGTCACCCGTCAGCTCGCCTCAGAGTGTACCCTTGGTCGAGGCGATCTGGCCCTTCAACCGCGGATCGACCGCAGCCGCCGTGCGCAACGCCCGCGCCAGCGACTTGAAGCTGGCCTCGGCGATGTGGTGGGAGTTCTCGCCGTAGAGCAGTTCGATGTGCACGCACGCGCCGGAATTCATCGCAAACGCGTGGAAGAATTCCTTGAACAGCTCGGTATCGACCTGGCCGACCTTGTCCCGCGGGAACGAGACTTTCCAGACGAGATAGGGCCGGTTGCACAGATCGACCGAGGAGCGCACCAGCGTCTCGTCCATCGGCACATAGGCATGGCCGAAGCGGATGACGCCCGAATAGCCGCCCACCGCCTCCTTGAAAGCCTGCCCGAGGACGATGCCGACATCCTCCATGGTGTGGTGCTGGTCGATATGGAGGTCGCCTTTCGCCTCGACGTTAACGTCCATGGCGGAGTGCTTGGAGAGCGCTTCCAGCATGTGGTCGAAAAAGCCGATACCGGTAGAAATCGCTGACTTTCCAGAGCCATCGACATCCACCGAGACCTTGATCCGGGTCTCCTTGGTTTCGCGGACGATCTCCGCCTTGCGCTTCGATTCGGCCATTTGTGGCCTCCGGCATTAACTGCGTGTTCGCTTCCCGAACCTAGCTTTGGCCCGGAAACGTCGAGGATTTCTGAATGCTCGCGCGGAGCATTTAGGGCCTCGTTTGCGCGAACGCCACTGAAAAACAGCGTGGGAATTCAGGCGAAATGACCGCCAAATCGGCAAAGCGGGAAGGGAAACTCGGTCTCACCGGCCGGGTCGCTCTCATTGCCTGCGGCACCGCCGTCGCGGCGACCCTGATGCAGTGGATCGTCACGCCGGTCCTTCTGCGCAGCCAGTTCGACAACGCGCAACTCACCTATGCCAGTGGCGCCGCCCAGCAGCTTG
>DATBNA010000225.1:0-7927 GCA_036554545.1 Hyphomonadaceae bacterium | reverse complement strand
ATGCAGACCTGCTTCGGCGCATCGACATGCCGGTCCGCCCAGGCCAGCGCCGCCGCCACCGCTTCCGAAGCATACCCCTTCCCGTGCGCGGACGGCACGAGCGCCCAGCCGATTTCCGGCTCACCCTCGAAGCTCGGCTCGATGTCGCGCCGCGCTTCCATCACGCCGACCTCGCCTATCAGTTCACGGGAGTCTTTCTCCTCGATCGCCCAGAAGCCGTGGCCCATCATCACCCACATGCCGGCATAGCGCAGCAGCCGCGCCCAGACTTCCTCCCGCGTGAACGCCCGCCCGCCGATGAAACGCACCACATCCGGATCGCGCCACATGACGGAGCAGGCGGGCAGGTCGTCCTCGCGATGCGCGCGCAGGCGCAGCCGTTCCGTCTCGATCGGCGGCGCGCGGTCAAACGATCTGGAAGTCATGCACGGGTCCCAGCTCCAGCACCTGGCCTATCTCGTCCAGCGCCGTCCGGCTCTCGTCCAGTAGCGCCGGATCGGCAAGATCTTCAAGCGCGAGCCTATCCCGATAGCGCCGCTTCACGATCTCTTCCAGCGCCGACACCTTCGCTGCATCGAGGATGACGCCCGCCCCAAGCGCCGCTATCTCGCCCTCAGTCAGCACCACCCGCAGCCGCAGGCAAGCGGGCCCGCCTCCATTCCGCATCGACTGCCGCAAGTCGAGATAGTGCGCTTCCCTGACCGGGCCGTTGGTCGCCAGCACACGGTCAACAAACGCCTTCGCCCGCGGCGTCTCTTCCGCCTCGTGCGGCAGGATTAGCGCCATCCCGCCAGCTGGAAGGCTAACGATCTGCGAGTTGAAGAGATACGATTTGACCGCCTCCTCGAGACTCAACTCCTCGGCGCCCGCCTCCAGCAGCACCGGCTCGAACCCCTGCGCGCCGCAGGCGCGTTTCAATCCGTCGATGGCGGCCGCCTTCTGTTCGAACGCCTCGCCATGGAACATCAACACGCCGGCATTGGAGACCGCGACGACGTCGTTGTGGAACGCACCGGCATCGACGGCCTTCCCGGCCTGCTTCACGAACATCGCGCCGCCGCCGCGCCACAGGTCATGGTTCGTCGCCACGATATGGCTCGCCTCCATCGCCTGCCGGCCGATAAATTTCTCCCCTGCCGCTTTCTCGAACGCCGACCGTCCATAGACGAACAGTTCGACACCGCGCTCGCCATGTGAAGCAGCCAGCCGGCAATGGTTCGCCGCGCCCTCATCGCCGAAGGTCGGAAACGGCACGGCGTCGTGCACGACGAACCGCTCGGCGTCCGCAAACATCCGCCTGAGCACCCGCGCCGTCGTTTCTGTCTCGATCGCCCGATGGAAATGCGAAGATAGATTGGCAGGCGTCAGGTGCACCCGGCCGTCGCCTGTGTCGGCCGAAGGCGAAACCGTCGCCGCATTTGCCGTCCACATCGCCGAAGCCGACGACACGTTGGCGAGCAGCACGGGCGATGCCTTCGCCGCTGCGCGCACGACGTCATGATCGCCGCCGTCAAAACCCATCTTCCGCAGGCTCTTCACATGCGGCCGTTCGTGCGGCGGCAACACGCCCTGCGTGAGGCCGAGCGCCATCAGCCCCCGCATCTTCGCCAGCCCCTGCAGCGCGGCCTCGCGCGGATTGGAGACTTGCCCCTCGTTGGCCGCGGAAGCCAGATTCCCGTGCGCCAGCCCGCCGTAGTTGTGTGTCGGCCCGACCAGTCCGTCGAAATTGACCTCGGTCGCTTTCGCGAGGGCGCTCATGAGCTCAGCCCGATGATCGGCTCTTCGTCCTTCACCACTCCTGGCGCGATCAGGCTCGCCATAGGCCAGGCCGAATAGTCAGCCGCATAGTAACCGGCCGGCCGATGATTGCCCGACTGGCCGACGCCGCCGAACGGCGCGGCGCCCGATGCGCCTGTCGTCTGCCGGTTCCAGTTCAGCACGCCTGCGCGCACTTCCATCTCGAACTGCACGAACAGCTCTTCATCGTCCGATATCAACCCGGCCGCCAGTCCGAAGCGCGTATTGTTGGCCTCCTCAATCGCCGCCTCGAATGTCGGCACGCGGATCACCTGCAGGAGCGGACCGAAGACTTCTTCATCCTTCCTCGAATTGATGGCGGTGACATCGATCAGCCCGGGCGACACGAACGCGGGGCCAAGATCCAGCCGCCTCATCTCACGCAATGCCACGCCTCCCGCGCGCAGCCAATCCGCCTGCGCCGCCATCACCTGGTCCGCCGCCCTTGCCGAAATCAGTGGCCCGATGAAAGGCGGCGAGACCGCATCCGGCTGGCCCACGATGATGCGGTCGACCAGATGCGTCAGCGCCGCGATGGCCGCATCGCCCTGCGCGCCAGTCCGCACGATCAGCCGCCGCGCACACGTGCACCGCTGTCCGGCGGTGATGTAGGCTGACTTCACGATGATCCGCGCCGCTGCATCGAGATCGCTCGCATCCCACACCACCAGCGGATTGTTGCCCCCCAACTCCAGCGCGACGATCTTCTCCGGTCGCCCCGCCAGCGCCTTGTGGATCGCCCGGCCCGCCGGCACGCCGCCGGTGAAAAGCACGCCATCGACATGCTCATGCGCCACCAGCGCTTCCGCCGGCCCGCGCCCGCCCTGTAGCAGGTTGACTACGCCCGGCGGCGCGCCTGCCTCTTCCCACAGGCGCACCGTGAACTCCGCCACATCCGGCGTCTGCTCAGACGGCTTGAAGACCACCGTGTTGCCGGCGATCAGCGCCGGCATAATGTGGCCGTTGGGCAGGTGGCCGGGAAAGTTGAACGGCCCTAGCACCGCCATCACGCCATGCGGATGATGGCTGACGCGCGCCGTAAATGCGCCGGCCGGCGCTTCCTTCGTCGGCGTCCGCTCGCCATAGGCCTTCGCGGAAAGCTCGGCCTTGCCGATCATTGCTGCGGCCTCGGTCGCCGCATCCCACAGCGGCTTGCCTGTCGAACGCGAAATGATCGCCGCCATATCCGTCTTGCGGCTCTCGACCAGTTTCGCGAACGTCCGTACCAGCCCGATGCGATCCGCTATCGACGTTCGCCGCCAGCCGGAAAACGCCTCGCGCGCCGCCGCCACAGCAGACTCGACGTCGGTTTGCGCCGCCTCACGCCCTTTCCAGATTTCCTTGCCGTCTGCCGGCGCGATTGAGGAGAACTCCGCACCTTCGCCCATCCGCCAGCGCCCGCCGATGAACGTCTCGCCAGTGAACCGTCCCACGCTCACGCCGCCTTCTCCCGCGAGCGATAGACCAGCACATCATCGCCGCCGGCCGCGCCGATCCGTTTCAGCACGCCGGCCCGGTCCTCGCCCGGCTCGAACCGCGTCACTGCAAAGCGCTTCACATCCGCCGCGGCGATGAAACCGCTGGGCGCGCGCATGTCGCCGCCCGCAAACTCGGAAGCCTTCATCCGGATCGCGTTTCGCACGATATCGATATGGTCGGTGAAGGCCTCGACCGCAGGACCGGCGTCGAAAATATCGATCACGTTGTTGAAGTGGAAGCCCTGCGACTTCAGCAGCGCCAGCGCCGGCTCCGCATCCGGGTGCGGCCTTGCGATCACCCGGCGCGCATCTTCCGGCAGCAGCGAGGCATAGATCGGATAGCGCGGCATCAGGTCGGCGATGAAGCGATGATCGCGCGCACTGCGCTCGTCCGCCTTTCGATAGTCCATCTGGAAAAATTTGGCCCCAACCGCGTCCCAGAAGGGCGAGCGCCCTTCCTCGTCGGTCCAGCCGCGTATCTCCGCCATCGCCTTCGGTCCGAACCGGTTCGGGTCCGCCGCGATGAGCAACAACCGCGCGAACGACAGCAGCTTTCCGCGTCCCCCGCCGCGCGCCTTGCGCAAGATGAACAGCGTGCCGAGTTCGGTGTCCCCATGATAGTCGTTGACCAGGTGCAGCAGGTCCATCTCGGCCTTCACGCCTGTCTCCGGCGACACCTTCGAGTCCCGCGATATGCGATAGGAATAGAAGGGCCGCTCGGCGCCGAGGTTCGTGAACACGCTCGCCGTCCCGAGCAGTTCGCCCTTTTCCTCCATCACCAGGAAGTAGCACTCGTTCTCGGGCGGCGCCGACGGACGAGCGAACGCCTGCAGCGAACGCTCGATCCTCGCCGCCATCGCCTCGCGCGATGCAGGCATCGTCAGCATGCCGGGATCGACGTGCGCGATCATGGCTTCCAGGCGATCGAGATCGCTGCGCACGGCGGGGCGTACGATTGTTGTCATGCGTCTGATGCTAGAGAGTTTTTTGCGCCGGGCAAACGGGCAGCAAAACAGCCTGCACCATGTAAATCCGGATAGAAATCGCTGACCCGGCGCGGCGTCATCCGCCTGGGAGGCACGATCTTGCGCTTCCGGCGGTATCAGAGGCTGCTGACGCTGAACTCGCGGATGCTGACCGTGCTGCCAAAACACGGTCCGACCGACGGGGCGGATTCGAAACCGGAATAGTCGCCCTCGCCGTCGTAACGCACATCGCCATCGACAATCACGCGCATGCGCTTGAGTCCGATCTCCCAGAGGATCTCGTGCCACTCATTGGTGCTGAGAAAACCCTTGTCCTTGAGGCTGTGCTGCTCCGCCGTCGCCGGATCGTGCACGCGAAGTTCGCGGACATTGCATTCCCAGTTGAAGATCAGTTCGCCGCGATGCCAGTGCATCCTGAGGTTTGTGGAATCTGTCCTGCCGACGACGCGGAACACGAAAGGCGCGCGGCAGACGAACGGAGCGATAGCCGCCGACATCACCCAGTTCATGGACGAACCGGCGATTTCGATGAAACCGTCCTTGCGCGTGATGACGCAGCCCTGGTGCGGGATGAGCTTGCTGATCAGGTTCTCGGCCATGCCACCCCCCAGGAAGATCGACAAACATCCTAGCTCTGCTCGGCGAATTGCGCGAGCGTCTGCTGGCCGAACAGTTCGACGGCGGTCCGCAGATCGGCAGGCGAAATCCCGCCGCCGCCTGTCGCCTTCACATAGAAACGGTCGTCGTAGAGCCGCGCATAGTTGCCGGTGCGCGAGGACTGGTTCCATTCCTCGGTAACGATGGCCGAGCCAATACGGCGGCGGCGTGCATAGCCATCCGACGTTTCGCGGTCGTATTCGGACGTGGATGGGCCGGCAAACCCGATCGTCTCGGCGATCGTGTCCGAATAGACGATCTGGAGCACGATGTAGCGCCGCCCCTTGCGGTACTCGGCATCGAGTTCGACCGTTTGAGCCCCCGTAAGGCCGCGGCGTTCGACACCCACGGAGACGCGCGACAGGCCAGCAAGAACAGCCGGCGCCGCGCCGCGAAGATCACCGCCGAGAACAGCTCCCGGCCCGGCCTCACGAAGCTGTCCCGCCGCCGGAGGCAGCGCTGCAGGTTCGATGGTCGCCGACTCTGCGAGCGGCTGGGCGGCGCTTTCGCGGCTGAGGTCGGGAAACTGTGCGATCTGCGGAAAAAGACCGCCGGCAGGACCTGTCACGCCCATTGACGCCAGTCCCACTCCCAGCCCCAGCACCACCGCTGCCAGCGTTGTCACAATCGAGTAGTTCACCGCCGTCTCCGGCGGGGCGTGCATGACTTTGGGCGTCCCGATGAATAGAAGGTAGAGGCTGTAAACTGCTCCCAGCAGCGCAAGAACGCCGAGCGCCGGCATGACCGTCAGCACACCAGCCACACCCGCCGCGGTGATTGAATACGCCACCACCTTGAGCGCCTGCGGATAGCTCCTCGCCGCCCTGAACCGCGGCGCCAACCAGTCGACCACGAGCGCCAAGGCGAGCACGGCGCCGACCGCGAGCACGAAGAAGAGCGCCGCCGAAAGGGCTACCGACAGGAATGGCGCCTTCACCTGAGCGCCCCCGACCTGCGCGCCGATAAACGCAAGACCCACAAGCGTGGCAATGGTCGGGATAGCGACAAGGGGAACGACATAGCCGAGAACCAGGCGTCTCAGCGGGATCTCTTCCCTGGCGATGGCGTCCCACTCGGTCCGGGGCGACAGCAGCAGGCCCTTCACCCTGGCGACCAGCGCTTTCATCAACGCCCTCATCCTTACTGACCGGCAACCTATCGGCGCCTAAGTGCTCGAGCAAACCTTGCGCCCGCTTGGCCCGATCTTCGTTGTAAGTAGCGTTACATTTCTGCTGGCAAGCTGGCGCGATGATGTGTATTGGGACGGGAAACTGGCCAGTTTTCCGATTTCCCCTCCGGTCTAATTCGTGGAGTCCGTAATCATGGACGCAGCGTCAGCGCCGCATGACGTCCCGCACCGGCGGGAACCGACTGCGCAGGAAAAGCGGCTGACCTTCTATGCGCTGCTGATTGTCTTCCTGCTGAGCGCGCTCGACCAGACAATCGTCGCGACGGCCATGCCGACGATCGTCTCGGAATTGCAGGGGTTGGACCTCTATCCATGGGTCACGACCAGCTATCTCCTTACATCGACCGTCATGGTGCCCATCTGGGGAAAGCTCGGGGACCTCTACGGCCGCAAGCTCATCCTCATCGTCGGCATCGTCGTCTTCGTCGTCGGCTCCTGGCTCTGCGGCATCTCCGGCGAGTTCGGCGACATGCCCATCATTGGCGGCGGGATGATGCAGCTCATCATCTTCCGCGGCATCCAGGGGATCGGCGGCGGCGCGCTCTTCACCACCGCCTTCGCCACCATCGCCGACCTCTTCCCGCCCCGTGAGCGCGGCAAGTACGCCGGCCTCTTCGGCGCCGTCTTTGGCCTTGCCAGCGTCGTCGGCCCGATCGTCGGGGGCTACTTCACCGACAACGGCAGCGCCACGATCATGGGCATGCACGTCGCCGGCTGGCGCTGGGTCTTCTACCTCAACCTGCCTCTGTCGATCCTCGCGCTCGCAATGATCGGCTGGAAGATGCCGAACCTCGGGCACACCGGCGGCGGACGCATCGACTACGCAGGCGCCGTGCTCGTCGTCATCTCCATCGGCGCGCTGATGCTCGCGTTGTCCTGGGGCAACGAAAAGGGCTGGGCCTCCGTGGAAGTCCTGAGCCTGTTCGCCATCGCTTTTGTCGTCGGCATCGCCTTCCTCCTTGTCGAACATCGCGAGAAGGAGCCAATCCTTCCGCTGACTCTGTTCAGGATACCGGCATTCACAACGACGACGATTGCGTCCTTCATCATCTCGATGGCGTTCATGGGAACGATCGTCTACCTGCCGCTGTATCTGCAGCTCGGCCTGGGCATGCAGGCAACGAACAGTGGCCTGCTACTTCTTCCCCTGATGGCGGGCCTGATCATTTCGGCAACCTTGTCGGGGCGCTTCGTTACACGCACCGGCAAGTACAAGGGCATGATGTTCACCGGGGCAGCCATACAGATTCTCGGCATCTGGCTGATGTCGCAACTCACGACGGACGCTGGCGAGCGCGACGTGATCTGGCGGCTCTTCATTGTCGGCGTCGGCCTCGGCCCGTCGCAGAGTCTGTTTAATATGGTATCTCAAAGCGCTGCACCGCTGAAGCAGGTCGGCGTCGCGACGTCGACCAGCATGTTCCTCCGGCAATGCGGAGGCATGATCGGCGTTGCGATCTTTGGCGCGCTGCTTTTGACGAAACTGTCGGAGTCGCCGCTTGCGCAGATGGCGCCTGGCGGAAAGATCGATCTCGGTCAGTTGGAGCGCTTTGCAATGGCCGCCCGCGCCAGCGGCGCCAGCATTCCGATTCCGCCACAACTCGGCCAGGCCTTCTCGGATTCGATGAGTTTCATTTTCGGCGGCAGCCTGTTCATTCTGTCTGCAGCCATCGTCGCCATCTTCTTTGTGCCGCAAATCACGCTGCGTGGCCGGGGACCGGGGCCGGATCTGGAAAAGACGACAGAAGATGTCGCCCCAGCCGAAGCAGTGACGCCCAACTCGCCCTCACTCGCAGCGAAAGCCGACTGATCTGCGACGA
>DATBNA010000213.1:0-4145 GCA_036554545.1 Hyphomonadaceae bacterium | reverse complement strand
GGCGGCAATGGAGCCGACGAGCAGGCCGTAGTCTTCCTGCCGCATCAGCACATAGATCAGCGCATAGAGTGTCGTGAACACAGCGAGCGCCTTCAGCATCGCCGTGCGCGACCCGAAGACGGACCCGGCATAGGACGACAGCGTCAGCACGGTCGCCGTCGCCGCGATGATGAAGCCGAGGTTGAAGCCCGCGACTTCAGAGATCGACAGCAGCAGCATGTAGAAGACAGTCTGTGCGAGACCCACCAGCACATACTGCGCCGGGTGCGCCCGCACGCGGCTCGTCGCCTCGAACAGGAAATAGGTGAGGAAGACGAGCCCGATGAACATCGGCGCATACTTCAGCGCGCGTTCGACGCTCTGGTAGGGGTTGCCGGGATCGACCAGCGTCGCCCCCGGGCTGGTGTTGATCAGCGTGTCGAACGACAGGTCAGCCCCAACGCTCGGCGCGCCGCGCGCAAGGAAAGGAATACGCCATGTGGCGTCGAAGCTATCTTTGCGCACATTACGTTCATCCGGCAGGAAACCTCCGTCGAAGCTTGGCGACGGCCAGTCGCCTTTCATGGTGATGACCGTGTCCTTGGCGAACGCCGCGATCGAAACGCGCTGGGCGCCGGAGGTCCGCAGATAAGCATCGGCCTGGAGCGGTCCCGTCGCCGGCGGGAAGATCCAGTTCAGCGGCGCACTGACCATCGACCGTCCAGACGGCGGATACACCCCCGGCTGCGCGTACCCAGCGGCATTCTCGACCGGCGACAGCTCGAGCGCGCGGCCGCCCAGCGTCAGACGCACTTCCTTGGCGCCGCGCAGGTCGCCCAGCGCCATGTAGATGCGAGCTTCGTTCCAGCGAAGCCGCGCACCTGTCGGCGCTTCGGCGGCGATACGCGACGGTTCAAACGTCGCCGCGAAGTCTGTCTCTGCGGTATAGACCGGCACGTCGTGCAGTCCACGACGACGGATCTCGGTTTTGAGTTCCGATGCGGCGGTTCCGGTTTCGGCATAAAGCACCATCCGGCCCTGCACGGTCTGCACCTGGTTGGCGCCGTTGATGTTGGCGATGATGTCGCGCTCGAACGGCACCATGATTGCCGGACCCATCAGGTCCTGCATCCCGCCACGAAGCTGGGCGACTTCCTGGATCGCTGCGCTGGCGTCCGACGACCGCTGATAGATCAACGCCCAGACGAACACGGCCGGAATGGCCATCATCAGCGCAAGCGCACACACAAGTATGAGTTTCAGTCCAAACGATCTCTGCGGCACAAGCCGCGCAAAATCGAAACCTCCGCCCTCATTCGGGCGCGGAGGCGCAACAGAGTCCGACATGACGTCCCTCTTTCTCTAGCTGATTGTCGGCGAGGTTTCAGGTACAGCGGCGGGCAGGGCGGAATTCGGAATCGGCTGGCGGCTTCATTGCGGCGATTGCGGCGAAAGCTGCGCACACTTCCAGCAGGCTCACCCACATGCTTAATGTCGCCGGGGCGGGAATGCGGGGTCGGAAGCGATGAAGGACTTCATCCGTCTGTACTGGGCGCCGGTCGTGATCGTGCTGCTCGGGATCGCTGTCGCGCTTGTCTTTGTCGCGCCTGCGCCGCCGAAGAAGGTGATCATCGCAGGCGGCGCGCAGGGCGGCGCCTATGCGGCGACCGCCGAGCACTACGCCGAGGCGCTGCGGAAACAGGACATTGAAGTAGAGGTGCTGACCACGGCCGGCTCGGTCGACAACCTAAATCGCATTAAAAGCAAGCAAGCTGACATCGGGATCGTACAGACGGGGCTCGCGGCCGGCCTGGGATCCGACGGCGCGCGGTCGATAGGGGCCGTATTCTACGAGCCGCTGTGGGTCTTTCATCGCGCCGACCTGAAGGTGGAAGAGCTGCAGGACATCGCCGGCAAGCGCGTCGCCATCGGTCCGGAAGGCTCAGGCGTCCGTGTCCTTGCAAGCCTTTTGCTCGCCGAGGCAGGCGTCAGCGGCGAACAGTTCGACGCCGTGCCGCTGGCAGGACAGGCGGCTGCGCAGGCGCTGAAGGCCGGCGAGATCGACGTCGCCATGGTTGTGTCGGGCGCAACGACGCCTTTCATCGCGGACCTGATCGCCGATCCCGATGTAAAGCTGATGTCGGTGCTCGAAGCGCACGCGCTGGCGCGGCGGCATTCCTATCTCGACGAGGTGACGCTCTATCGCGGCGTCGTGGATCTCGCGAACATTCTCCCGAAGGACGACATCGTGCTCATCGCGCCGGCCGCGCAAATCGCCGTGCGCGAGGATCTTCATCCGGCAATCCAGTCGCTGCTTATCGAAGCGGCTTTCGCCGAGCACGCGGGCGGCTCGGTGCTCGCCGACCCGGGACGCTTTCCGACGCCGACGTTGTCCGACATCCCGCTCGCCGAGGAGGCCGACCGCTACTATCGCAAGGGCCCCACCTTCCTCCGCTCCGTCTTCCCCTACAGCGTCGCCAACTTCCTCGAGCGCGCCTGGGTGCTCGCCATTCCGCTCGTCACGCTGCTGATACCGCTCGTGCGCGCCGCGCCGCCGCTCTACCGCTGGCGCATCCGGCGCAAGATCTACATCTGGTACCGCGACCTCAGGAATCTCGAAGCCGCCGGGCGCAGCGCTGCGACGGCGGAAGAGCGCATGGCCGTGCGCGAGAAACTCGCCGACATGCAGCAGCAGACCGGTGAGGTCGAAGTGCCGCTGAGCTACAACGACGATCTCTATCGCCTGCGCTCGCACATCCGCTTCGTCTCGGACCTGATCGACCGCCTGTCGGCGCAGGACAAGCACGCGCGGGTCTAGTTCCAGCCCGCATCCTTCACGGCCTTGGCGTAGGTGCGGCTTACCGGCGCCTCGGCGCCTGACTTGAGCTTGAGCACCAGCTTGCCGTCGCCCTTCACCACGTCGGCAAGTCCCTGCTTCGCCACCCACCATGAGCGGTGCGTCTGCAGGCCCTCGACGCCTGCAAGTTCGCGCACTGCATCAGCCAGCCGCATCAGGATCAGCTCCTGCCCGGCGCTGGTGTGGACGCGCAGATAGTGGTCTTCCGATTCGATGGCGTAGAGCTCGGCCGAACGCAGCCGCACCGGCAGCCGCTCCACGAAGGCAGGCGGCCCCGCGCCCGGCTGGGCTGGCGGCGGCGCCAGTGGTTTCTGCATCAGCCTTTCAATCGCCCATGCGCCTGTCGTCAGCAGGCCCGACACGACGATGACGTATCCGTACTGGGTCAGCCACCATTCCGGCGGCAGAAGCGTTCCATCTGCCGACTCGAGGATAACGACCCCTGCCGTGATCGGGACCGAAATGATCGCCGCGGTGACGGCGATCCTGATGGCGACGTGCGCCTTGGGCAGCCATTTCTCGAAAACAAGCGGCGAGACGACGATGCTGGAAACGACGCCGACTGCCATCAGCCCGGTCCAGTAGATGAGACGCCAAGGCATCGGGATTTCAGATGTCTCATAGACCCCGAACCACGCGAAGGTGAGGCCAAGGGCCAGCGTCACCGCCGCCCACCGTCCAAGGCTGACCATCCAGGCTGGCATCGGTCCCGTTTGCTCACGTTTCGCGGATGCATTTCGCGCTTCGTGACCGGTTTATCGCCTTGGCTCACGAAGCAAAACCGCCGTTTCACGCAAATCGCATGGCAGATACAGTCGGCGCAGCCGATCTTTGTCCTGCCGGATCGAAACCGGCCGAATGAAGCCCCGATTCAACGGAGTTCACCTGATGCGCCTCTCCCGAAAACTGTCATCCGCCATCACCGCTCTTCCAGCGCTCGTCCTTGCCGCCATGCTTGCTTTGCCGCAAACCGCGGGCGCCGAGCCGGCCGCAAAACTCTCTCTCACCGTCAACGGCATCAAGGAAGCCAAGGGCGCCTTGATGATCGCCGTCTTCGACGAGGCGGGCTACGGCAAGGACAAGTCGGTCGCCGCGGCCGCTGTACCTGTAACCGCGCTTACCGCCTCGACCACGTTCGACCTGCCGCCCGGCCGGTACGGCATCAAGATGTTCCACGACGTCGACGGCGACGGAAAGATGGCGACCAACCCGTTCGGCATGCCGATCGAGCCCTTCGGTTTCTCGAACAACGCCCCGGCCCAGTTCGGCCCTGCGACATGGATGGACGCCGCTTTCGACATTCCTGCCG
>DATBNA010000185.1:0-1631 GCA_036554545.1 Hyphomonadaceae bacterium | reverse complement strand
CTCTTTTTCCGCTTGGAGATGACGAACGCGCCATTCCGCCCAGTCTCTAAACTTTATAACTGCACAATATGTTCCGGGAGGCGTCTCGATAAGGGCAATGCGCTGTTCGGACGCAGCGCTCGATTCCTCTCAGGAAATAATGTTTCTCAACATTGATTCAACCCTGCCGATTGGGTAGGGTCCGCATCTCTACGTTCGTGCGGGGATTTCGAAAGCATCCGAAGGACAATGTCGGGCCGTCCGGGCGGGCACGCCCCCGCGTCTGGGTCGCCGTCTGACGTGTCGCATCCAATAAGCAAATTTCAGGGAGCTGTCATGGCCATCGATCTGCAGAAGGTCTCCAAGGAACGGCGGATCAAGTACTTCCTCATCAGCTACGTCGATCTGTTCGGAGGGCTGCGCGCCAAGCTGGTGCCAGCCGCCGCCATCGGCGCCATGCAGCGCGACGGCGCCGGCTTCGCCGGTTTCGCGACCTGGCTCGACATGACTCCCGCCGATCCGGATCTGTTCGCGAAGCCCGATCCCGACAGCCTGATCCAGTTGCCCTGGAAGCCGGAGGTCGGTTGGCTCGCCAGCGATCTGATCATGGATGGCAAGGAGGTCGAGGCATCCCCACGCAAGATGCTGAAGAATCAAATCGCGGCGGCGGCCCGGCAGGGCTACCACATGAAGTCCGGCGTCGAGTGCGAGTTCTTCCTCCTCAGTCCCGACGGCCGGGCGGTCAGCGACGCCGGCGACATCCAGGACAAGCCCTGCTACGATCAGCAGGCGCTGATGCGCCGCTACGATGTCATCACCGAGATTTGCGACAGCATGCTCGCGCTCGGCTGGAAGCCCTATCAGAACGATCATGAAGATGCGAACGGCCAGTTCGAGATGAACTGGGAGTATGACGATTGCCTGCGCACCGCCGACCGCCATGCCTTCTTCAAGTACATGGTGAAGGCCATCGCTGAAAAGCAAGGCTTTCGGGCTTCCTTCATGCCGAAGCCCTTCCTCAATCTCACCGGCAACGGCTGTCATGCCCACGTCTCCGTCTGGGACAAGGGCGGCCGGACCAACCTGTTCCACGATCCGAAAGGTGAGCTTGGGCTGTCCAAGCTGGCCTATGCCTTCCTCGGCGGCATCGTCCACAATGCCGAGGCGCTCTGCGCGTTTTTCACCCCGACCGTCAACAGCTACAAGCGCATCAACGCGCCGCGCACACTGTCTGGAGCCACCTGGGCTCCCAACAGCATCACCTACGGCGGCAACAACCGCAGCCATATGATCCGTATTCCCGACGCCGGCCGCTTCGAGCTCCGGCTCATGGACGGCGCCGCCAATCCCTACCTGATCCAGGCGGGGGTGCTCGCTGCCGGCCTCGACGGCGCCGCCAACAACCGCGACCCCGGCAGGCGCCTGGACATCAACATGTATACCGAGGGACACACGGTGAAGACGGCCCGAAAGCTGCCCCTCAACCTGCTCGACGCGCTGCGGGCGACGGACAAGAGCAAGGTGGTGCGCGCGGCCTTCGGCGATGCCGTGATCGACAGCTACATCAAGCTGCGGATGGACGACTGGAACGCCTATTGCCGCCACCTCACCCAGTGGGAGCTGGACCACACGCTGGATTGCTGAGGCCGGTC
>DATBNA010000183.1:0-4154 GCA_036554545.1 Hyphomonadaceae bacterium | reverse complement strand
GATGGGAAGTCGGTGGAGCGCCGGCAAAGGCCGATGCCGCACATGAACTGGTCGCGTTCTTCGAAGCGCGGCGCGGGCGGATGCACGGCTTCCGGTTCCGTGATCCGGTGGACTGGAAGAGCTGCACGCCGGCACAGGCGCCGGCGGCGACCGACCAGGTGCTGGGTATCGGCGACGGCGAGACAAGCGCGTTCCAGCTGGCCAAGCGATATGCGAGCGGCGGCGCGTTCCGTGACCGGACGATCACCAAGCCTGTCGAGGGCACGGTGCTGGCGGCGATCGATGGTGTTCCGACCACGGCTTTCGACGTCGATTGGGCAACGGGTGTTGTGACATTCGATACTGCGCCGGGCGAAGGTGCAGTGCTGACGGCCGGATTCGAGTTCGACGTGGCTGTGCGGTTCGATGCGGACCGGCTGGACATGATGCTCGTGGGACATGACGCGGTGCGCCTGGTTCGTGCGCCGCTGGTCGAGATAGCGGGATAGACAATGAGACAACTGAGCGAGGCGTTCGCCGCCAGGCTGGCGGCGGGCGGAACGAGCCTGTGCGCGTGCTGGCGTTTTGCACGAAGCGACGGAGCGGTGTTCGGGGCGACGGATCATGATCGTGCGATCGTGCTCGACGAGGTGATCCATGAGCCGGCCAACGGGCTGAGAGTCGCCACATTCGAGAGTTCGGCCGGGCTGGCGCCGGGTCGGGCGATGGCCCAAGGAGTGATATCGGCGGCGTTCATCACCGAAGCAGATCTGGATGCGGGGCTGTGGGACGGCGCCAAGGTCGATGTCTGGCGGGTCGACTGGGAAGCGCCTGAACATCGCGTGCACATCTGGTCGGGGCGGCTGTCAGAGATAGCGCGGCAGGGAGCTCGCTTTACAGCGGAACTGGTGAGCCTGAAGGCTGGCCTGGAACGGATGGTCGGGCGTACCTATTCCCGCAATTGCGACGCGGACCTGGGCGATGCGCGCTGCGGCGCAGACCTGGATGATCCGGCGTATCGCAGCGAGGGCCTTGTCACCGAAGCACTGGGGCCGAAGCGCGTTCGCGTCTCCGGACTCGGAGGTTTTGATGATGGCTGGTTCGCGGGTGGAGTGCTGTCATGGATGGGCGGCTCAAATGCAGGCGCGGCTGCAAGGGTCATTCATCATACCGGAGATGAGATCGAGCTGGCGGCGGCGCCGAGGCTTGCGATCGAGGCGAGCGATGCCTTCGCCATCACCGCGGGATGCGACAAGAGCTTCGGGATCTGCGGCGCGAAGTTCTCCAACCAAAGCAATTTCCGCGGGTTTCCGCACATGCCGGGGCCCGACGCCATCCTGGCAGGCCCGGCATCGGATCGCGCCAATGCGGGCGGGAGGCGCGGATGAACGTGACGCGGGGCGCCATCGTCGCGGAAGCCCGACGTTGGCTGGGGACGCCTTACCGGCATCAGGCGAGCGTGTGTGGCGCAGGCGCTGACTGCCTGGGCCTGGTGCGCGGCGTGTGGCGCGCAGTCGTGGGCGGTGAGCCGGAGCGGCCGCCGCCTTACACGCCGGACTGGGCGGAAGCGCTGGGTGAAGAAACGCTGCTTGCCGCGGCGCGGAGACATCTGGCCGAGGTAGCGGTTGGCGCTGCACGCGAAGGCGATGTCCTGCTGTTCCGCATGGCGCTGGGATCGCCGGCAAAGCATGCGGCGATAGCTTCAGGCGAGGACAGGATCATCCACGCCTATTGGGGCCGCAGCGTTTGCGAAACGCGGCTTGTGCCGTGGTGGACGCGACGCATCGCGGCGGCGTTTCAGTTTCCGGGAGTCGAATGATGGCTGAGCTCGTGTTGGGCAAGGCAGGCGCCGCGCTGGGCGGCGGTCCTGGAGAGGCGCTGGGATCGCTTGCGGGCGCGTGGATCGACTCCTCTCTGGCGCCGCCCGTCGAGGGGCCGCGGGTGAAGGAATTTCACCTGACAGAGAGCCGCGAAGGCGCGGGCATGCCTGTTGTCTACGGCAGAGTGCGCGTCGGCGGTCAGCTTATCTGGGCGGCCGAGTTCAAGGAGCGGCGCGACGTCGAGGGCGGCAAGGGCGGGCCGCGCGTGGCGGAGTATTCCTATTCGTTGAGCTTCGCCGTTGCGTTGTGCGAAGGCGAGATCGCGCACGTGTCGCGATGCTGGGCCAATGGCGAGCCGTTCGACCTCTCGAAGGTGACGTGGCGGCTCTACAAGGGAACGGACGACCAGTCGCCGGATCCGCTGATCGAGGCGATCGAGGGCGAAGCGCCCGGGTACCGCGGCGTCGCCTACATCGTGTTCGAGGACATGCCTGTCGACCAGTTCGGGGCGCGCATGCCGCAATTGTCGTTCGAAGTCGTGCGGCCGGCAGGCGGAGCGCAGGACCGGCTGGAAAGCGTGGCGCGTGCGGTGAACATGATCCCCGGTTCGGGCGAGTTCGCGCTGTCGACAGATATCGTGCGGCGGAAGATCGGACCGGGACGCGAGCGGGCGGAGAACCTACACGGGCCGGAGGCGATAAGCGACTTCGAAGCGTCGCTCAACCAGCTCGAGGCCGAGCTGCCGAATCTCTTGCGAGTCAACCTGGTGGTAGCCTGGTTCGGGAGCGATCTGCGTTGCGGGGAATGCGAGATCCGGCCGGGCGTGGAGGTCGAAACCAAGGTAACGAAACCGCATGCCTGGTCTGTGGCCGGTGTCGAGCGCGGTGACGCCTATCTCGTGTCATCGACTGGCGGGCGCCCGAACTATGGCGGAACGCCGTCGGACAAGAGTGTAAGGCAGGCGATCACTGCGCTGAAGGCGCGCGGCTATCATGTGACGCTCTACCCCTTCCTGCTGATGGACATTCCTGCAGGCAATGGCCTGCCGGATCCCCATGGCGGCGCAGAGCAGGCAGCGTTTCCCTGGCGCGGGCGGATCACGACTGTTGCCGGAGACGCCAGCGCGCAAGTGGATGGGTTCTTCGAGGAGTATCGCCCCTTCATCCTGCACTACGCCCAGCTGGCTGAAGAGGAAGAAGCAGATGGAATCCTGATCGGATCGGAACTGGCGGGGCTGACCCGCGTGCACGATGGCGGCGTTTGTCCGGCGGTTGAAGCCTTGCGCAGCCTGGCGGCCGATGTGCGGGATATCGTCGGAAGCGGCGTCGAGATCAGCTATGCGGCGGACTGGACAGAGTATGGAGCCCACGTTGCCGGGGACGACGTGTCGTTCCCGCTCGATGCGCTCTGGGCAGACGCGGCGATCGACTATGTCGGACTCGACTGGTATCCGCCTATGGCTGACTGGCGCGATGGCGACGACCATGCCGATGCGACATTCCGTGATGGCCGCGCTATTGCCTACCTGGCGGCGAACGTTGCGGGCGGTGAAGCGTTCGACTGGCGCTATGGCGATGGCGCCGGGCGTGCGGCGCAGGAGCGTTTGCCGATAACGGACGGCGCCTATGGCGAGCCATGGATCTTCCGGCAGAAGGACGTCGCCGGATGGTGGGGCAATGAGCATCACCCGCGAACCGGCGGCGTGAGAAGCGCAACGCCGACGGGATGGGTCGCCGGCATGAAACCCGTCCGTTTTGTCGAGATGGGCGCGCCTGCGGTGGACAAGGGCGCGAACCAGCCGAATGTGTTCTACGATCCGAAGAGCGCGGAGAGCGCGCTGCCGCATTTTTCCGATGGGTCGCGGGACGATCTGATGCAGCGCCGGGCGATCGAGGCCTTTCACGCGCATTGGGCGAATGACGCCAGCAATCCGCTCTCGACGGCGTACGAAGGGCGGATGGTTCCGGCGGATGGAATCGCGATGTGGGCCTGGGATGCGCGGCCATTCCCCGCATTCCCCGGGAGGGACGATATCTGGGGCGATGCAGAGAACTGGCGGCTCGGCCACTGGCTGAATGGACGTGTGGGCCTCGCGATGCTGCCTGATGTGGTCGCGGATGTTTGCGGCCGCGCCGGCGTGGCGTGTGATGTCAGTGAGCTGTGCGGGATTGTCTCGGGCTATCACTTTGACGGGCCGAAGAGCGCCCGATCGGTGCTCGAGCCGCTGATGCTGGTTCATGGCGTCGATGCGACGGAGCGTGACGGAAAGGTCGTGTTCCGCATGCGCGGGGGCGATGTCGCCGAAATCGATGCGGGGCGGCTGGTCGAAGAAGGTGCGCGAGCCTTGCAGACGAC